>JAKLEY010000159.1 GCA_022711455.1 Candidatus Cloacimonadota bacterium | reverse complement strand
GTTTTCTGGCTCTGGTCTTTGTCTTTGCCACCCTGCTCTCGCTGTTTGGGCTCACGATCCTGGCACGGCAACCGGAACGCAAATCCAGGACCCGGGAGCCGCAATCGCTGTTCAAGATCTACCGCGAACCCTTTCGGGATAAGAACTTCCGGCTGCTGCTGGTCTTTGGGATCTGGTGGATGCTCTCGATCGGAGTGGGAAGCGCCTTTTGGGGTCCCTTCATGCTGAAGAAACTGGAGATGGGGCTGTTTGAAGTGCAGCTCTACGGCTCTCTGCACATGGCAGCATCCCTGCTGGGATACAACTTTTGGGGCAGATTCATCGATCGCTTCGGCAACAAGACAGCCATGCTGATCTGCGTCATCCTGGGCGGTCTGAATCCGCAATTCTGGCTCTTCATGACCGCGCAAAACCACGTTCTACTCTGGGTGGAAGGCTTGATCTCCGGATTCATGTGGGCAGGAACCGGGATCGTGACCACCAATTTTGTGCTCTCCATCGCCCAAAAGGGCAAGGAACAGGTCTATTCCGGACTCTATAACGCCATTGTTGGCACTGCCATGATGTCTTCCACCCTGCTTTCCGGTCTGCTCTATCCCAAAGCGCTGGAGCTCGGCAGCCTGCATCTGGAGCCGGAACAGGTGATCTTCGGGATCGGAGGAGTCCTGCGCTGGTTTACCATCATCCCTTTGCTGCTGGTGGCAGAAAGCAGATCGGTGCCGCTGCGCCAGGCTATGAACGGGGTGCTGGACAGCCTTTACAACTGGTGGAAGAAGCTGTAGAAGGGGTGTAGGGGTGTAGTGTACAGGCGCTCGCTGTAGCGCCTTTGTTGTAGGGGTTCAGGGGGTCAGGGGTTCAGGGGGTCAGGGGTTCAGGGATTTAGTCAGGTCAAACCCCGGATGGGGGTGACACCTTCACCATCAACCAAAAACGCTCAAATTGATCTGCGCTGAATATCACCCGACCTATCTATTGGCCAACTTCAATACTCTGATGCTTTTAGAATCATTCCCGCTTCTCAAACGCACGATATATACTCCGTCCCCGACGGGATTTCCGGCTTCATCCAATCCGTCCCAATCAACCTTGTGAGTGCCCGCAATCAAACTTGAATTCACCAGCCCGCGGATCTTCTGCCCCCTGCTGTTATAGATCTCAAGACGAACGGATCCGCTTTCCCTCACGCTGTAACTGATCGAAGTGGCAGAAACAAAGGGATTGGGCTGATTCCCCCGCAGAGCTGTGACAACACAGGGGCTGGAAGGATCATCAGCATAGACTGAGCCGTTCACGGAATAGCTGATAGCTAAAGCGGAGGGGTTGGAGAGCACAAAAACGATGTTTGCGGCCTCGCTGCTGAGGGGAGTGATGACCTCAAACTGAGTGCCAAAGCCCAGAGAATCGACTCCCAGACACACGCCGCTGAGACTAAATTTCGCTACACTCAGATAGACCGGATTGTCTGTGCTGATCGTCACTTGCCGCTCTCCCGCAGCGAGACTGATCAGCTTGAGATAGTCCGCGGAATAAGCCTGAATATTTTGGTTCACGAGGTTTGGCGCCGGGCTCAGATTGGTCATGCTGAAATTAGGCAGATCAAGCTGAGCGTATCCCCAAAGCGGGTTTTGAGGAGGATCAGCATCGATGATATTGGCTATGTTCCAGTTGCGGAAGATCCCCTCAAATCCGGTTTGCGGATAATGGTCAAGAGCCAACTGGCTGAGAGAATTGACTCCGTTGACGGGATCAGCCACCAGGGCGGAGATCAGACCTGTATCGTCATAATGCTCTTGCAGATAGGTGAAAAACAGCATTACTTTCACATAGTCCGCAAAGGTCTGATTCCAGGCAGTCAGGTTGTTATCGGGAGCTGAAGGGAAACCGCTGATGGGATCAGGAATTCCGTAGGCAACCATGGCAAGCTCCGCGCAGCCTTCGTTCAGCCAGGTTTCTTCATTGGCATCCTGTCCCCAGTGGATGAGGTGCTGCAGTTCGTGCGCCAGCACGGAAAGCCGGATCGGAGCCACCGGACTGAGCGGAGAGCAGGTCATATAGATCATTTCGCACTCGTTGCTGTGGCCGGGAGGATTCATCTGTTGCGCCTGAGCTTCTGTCACCTGATTGTAGGGGCTGAAATAGCCATCGAATGAGGTTCCCTGAAACGAACCCAGCGCGGAATAGAACACGATCAGCCGGGGATCGTTATCCAGCACATCCGGAACTGGTCCAAAGAGGCTTATATCCATCTCGATGGCGCCCTGATCGGGGTCATTGACCGTTCTGTCCTCCAGGCGTACGAGGATCGAATCCACATTTGCCTGATTGATATGAACGTTCCATTCGCTGTCCGCCACAAAGATATAGCTGTGCGCGCCTACAGCCCTGCAGGTCGAAGGAGGCTGGATCCAGGTCGGCGGCATCACTGCCAGATTCCAGCGCCAGAAAGTGTGAGTGTCACCCACGTTATAGCTGAGAGTCGCTCGTGATCTCATCTCCAGGTGTTCCGGTGAATCTTTGAAACTGGCGGCTTGAATCCCCAGATCTCTCTGAAAATCGCTCCATTCCCGGGGCATCAGGGCGTTCAGGCAGATCGTTGTCAACAGCGCGGTAAAAATCAGACACAGGTTTTTCATATTGACTCCTTTCAGGTTAAATCACTAAAGTCGGTCCTGCTGGATCCTGTCAACAAAATAAAACCTTGACAGAATTGCTATTTGGCGAAACAAGAAAATAGTCTTTTTAGCACAATAGAGGAATTATGACCGAAACGACCAAATATACAGCTATGGCGTTGATAATGAAAGCGATGGCACATCCAACCCGCTTGTTCATCCTGGATAAGCTGAACGAAAAAGAGCACTGCGTTTGTGAATTACAGGAGCTGATCGGGAGCGATATGTCGACCGTCTCCCGGCATCTTTCGGTGCTGCGCAATGCCGGCATCGTTGACAGCCGCAAACACAATAACCAGGTTTATTACCGGCTCTTGTGCCCTTGCGTTCTGGATGTTTATCAATGCATGATCCAGCTGCGTCAAGAAGATAAAGGACTTACAAAATGACAGAATGCACATGTTCATGCGGACCCGACAGCGGCTGCAGTGACGGCTGCGTCAGCAACAGCGCCCCCACCAAGGTCTATGCCTGCGCGGGAGCCAGCAACGTCGGAGTGATCTCCTTCGAACTCACCAAGGCTTTACACACGGCCGGGAAATACGAGATGGGTTGCTCAACCTGTATTGGAGCGGGCGACTGCGGTTGCGGAGGAACCATCACTCCCGAAGGCAAAAAAGACCTCCTGATCGATGGCTGCAAGGTGGCCTGTTTGCGCAAGATGTTTGAAAAGAAAGGGATCACTGAGTTCAATCATGTGATCGTTACCCAACTCGGAGTCAAGAAAGCAGGCACTTTCGAGATCGAGCCCGGGCTTATCCCAATTTTGATGGATAAAATAGCCAAAAAGGGGCTTTAGGCTTATGAAAAAACTAAGCTCTCTTCTGATCCTGATCGTGCTCTGCGGCAGTTATCTGATGGCGGCAAAGCCCCAAAAGCCGCTGGTGACCTTTATCGAGCTGGGCAGCGACACATGCATTCCCTGCAAGATGATGAAACCCGTGATGGCAGACGTCCAAAAGGCATACGGCAATAAGATCAGGGTTGTCTTCCACAATATCAATAAAGAACGGGACAAGGCAAGTGAATACAAGATACGCGTGATCCCCACTCAGGTCTTTCTGGATGCAGGCGGCAAAGAGTTTTATCGGCACGAAGGCTTTTTCCCAAAGGCCGAGCTGATGAAGATCGTCGATAAACAGATGGGGATCAGGCGCAATAACAAATAAGGAGTATCAAAATGGATAAAAAAATGCTCAAGAACATCGATTTCAAGACCATCCTCGCTCTGGAGGATCTGGTCAGTTACGCTTCCGGACAGATCGTGAGCAAGACGCTTTCCCAGAACCAGGCGGTCAGCCTCACCCTCTTTGCTTTTGACAAGGGCGAGGAGATCAGCAGCCATGAATCCACCGGAGACGCACTGGTTGTGGCTTTGGACGGGATCGGCGAGATCACCATCGAGGGTGAAAAGTTTCTGCTCAAACAAGGTCAATCCATCGTCATGCCCGCCGGAAAACCGCACGCTGTCTTAGCCGCGGAACGTTTCAAGATGATGCTGTTGGTGGTCTTCCCCTGATTTCGCACGGAACTGCAGCTTTTTCTTGACATCTCCCGCCTCCTGTTATAATTAGTAAAAATGTATTTCAGGAGGTTCCCGGGATGGAACAATATCCGAACTATTCTCAGCCGCCGCAAGCGCAAAACTACTCCAATTCAATCTCCGGCGCACCCGTGCTCACAGTCGGCAATTGGGTCGTCACCATGCTTATCATGTGCGTCCCCATCGTCAATATCGTAATGCTGATCGTGTGGTCAGCCAGCTCCAACGAAAACCCCAACCGCAAGAATTGGGCAATTGCCCAGCTGATCTTCATGGCTGTGGGCGTGGTGCTCTGGATTCTGATGTTTGGCATGATCGCTGGCTCCATGGGTGGATTCATGCAAGCCCTGCAGTCAATGAATTAAACTTTAAGACACGCTGCCTGGATTGCAGACATTCTTGTCTGCAGGAGTCCGGAGTGCAAACTCTCGTAACTTGTCATTAACAAAAACCGGGGCTTTGAGACCCCGGTTTTGTAATATAACAGGCTGAAGCCTATGTTACCGTAGCATAGCTTTCAAGCTGTTGTATTCGAGGCTTGAGCCTCGGTTTATTGACCAACAGGCTAAAGCCTATGTTACAAACAGGCTAAAGCCTGGGTTACAGCTGTTTTATCGCTTTTTTACCGGGGAAGATCGCGGCTTCACCCAGTTCTTCTTCTATCCTGAGCAGTTGGTTATATTTGGCGATGCGTTCACTGCGTGAGATGGATCCGGTCTTGATCTGGCCTGTGTTCAGAGCCACCGAGAGATCAGCAATGAAGGTGTCGCAGGTTTCTCCGGAGCGATGGGAGACCACAGCCGTCCAGCCCGCGTTGTGAGCGGTGTTGATGGCATCGATGGTCTCGGTCACGCTGCCGATCTGGTTCAATTTGATCAGCACGGAATTGGCTGCTTTTTCCAGGATGGCTTTACGGATGA
>JAKLEY010000158.1 GCA_022711455.1 Candidatus Cloacimonadota bacterium | reverse complement strand
TAATGATAACAGTAGAGGGTAACAGCTATTCCGGAATGCTGGGTCAGATCTCAGATCCGGTCAGAGAATATGCCTGGGTCTACTCCACTTATCCCGCGGCGGAACTGGGTGAACCACTCTTTCAAAATCAATATTCCGTCGCAGATACGATCTGGACCCCCCTCGCCCCGGGAACCATCTCCGGAGCCTGCTACACTCCGAACAAGCTTTGGATCAAAGGGAACTTCTCCGGTCACCAAAGCTGGGCTTCGGCTGATACGATCATGATCATCGGAGATATCACCCTCTCCGGAACCACTCCCGGAACCGCTCCGGATGCGGCTCCAATCAACAACACAGACTCCGTGAAGCTGATCGCCGGAAAAAGCGTCCTGCTCAAATACGGCTATCGTGACCCTATCACCAACACTCGCGTGCATCCGCTCTGCAGAGCAGATAATGATCCCATCTATCTCTATGCCTCGATCTACGCGCTGGGAGATAATCCCAACAACCCCAGAAGAGACGGCATGTTTACCTTTGAATACCAGCACCCTCATCCTTCAGTGCCTGACTTGAGCATCTACGGTTCATTTTGGGATAAGATCGATCTGCACCGCAGACGCTTTCCGCAAACAGTATCTCAAGCCTGGCCTGCGAATCTGGATTACCCCTGGTACAATCCCCTCTGGCCGGAGCTTCAGCCCTATCTGGAACGCGGAGCTATCAAGCTCTGGGGATCCGTCTATCAGCATCGCCGGGGCTATATCCACCGCGCCATGTATGACGCAGAACACCCTTCCAACGGAGTCTGGGATATCCCGAATGACTTTTGCGGAGCCAGCAGCAACGGACAGTATATCGACCCCAGCCTGGGCTTCACGGTGACTGCCATGAACTACCCCGGTACTACGTCGGGAGGAGTCGGCTACAAAAAGAACTACTTCTTTGATAACAGATTTAACCTCAGCGACAGCCCCGGCCTCTCCCAAAACGGACTCTGGAAGCTGGGCATGAATATCTCCCAGCTCAGTTTTACGGCTCCGGGGATTCAGCAGCAGACCCTGGATCGCAAAGACCAGTATCGCAAAACCCACTCCAAAGCCTATGCCCGCACCGGGGATCTGGCGCTGTATGCCACCAACGACCAATTGCTGGGGAGCGAGGGCGACAGCTTCACCGATCTGAGCAACCTGACATCCGGAGACGGCAATATCCAATCCGTTGCCATTGCTTCGGATGGCAGCATTGCCCTCTATCAGTTGATTGGTTTTGACTCCTTCTATTTTATGAATTATAAGCGCTTTAGCCCCTCGGGTGAGCTGATCTTCGAAGGTGGTCTGGGCGCGCATACTCAACTCAATGACATGGTTCAGATGCCGGATGGCAGAGTGATCTTTGCCAGCTACCGCGAGACCGGATACCTCAATCTCAGGGAAATGCTGCCCACCGGCGTAGATGTAGAAATTGCCAATTGGCCTTTGAACCTTGCGCCCCTGGGAGATCCCGTCCTCAATAAAAGCCGGCTCTATCTTGTCCCCTCCGGTCCGGATGCAGTGGAAGTCTTTATCTGGCTCAGAAGCGGCGATCCGAACCAGTCCAATCAACCCGGAACCATCTACCATGCCAGAGCCAGCTTCCCTGTTTCCAACAACGACCCCGCTGCTCCCCCGGTGCAGCAGATCAGCTTCTCCAGCTACCCCAATCCCATGCATAGTGAGCTCAAGCTGGAGCTGGAGATCCCTGCATCCAGTTCCCACCGCATCGATATCTTCAATCTGAAGGGACAGAAGATCACCAGTTTGAGTGACGCTTCAAACAAAACCGGAAAGCTGATCTACATCTGGAACGGCACTGATGCCAGCGGCCGCGCCTGTGCCCCCGGGATCTACCTGATCAAGCTGTTCGTGGATGACAAACCCATCCGCAGCAAGCGCGTCTGCAGATTTTAGCATGCAAGGAAGCCTGCATCACGTCGAGCTCTACGTGCGCGATCTGGAAGTCAGCAAGGCTTTCTGGGGCTGGCTCCTGGCCCGGCTGGGCTATAGTGAATACCAGTCCTGGGATTTTGGGATCAGCTATATTCTGGGTGAGACCTACCTCGTGTTCGTGCAGACCGAAGCGCGCTTTTTGGATCTCCCCTATCACCGTTGCCGCAGCGGACTCAACCACCTGGCCTTCCATGCGGATACGCGCGGCTTTGTGGATGAGCTAACAGCAGAGCTAAAGACCCGCGGAGTGAATATCCTCTATGCCGACAGGCATCCCCACGCCGGAGGAGAGGATTACTATGCCGTCTTCTTTGAAGATCCGGATAGGATGAAGGTGGAGATAGTCGCAGACTAGCAAACGATTATCTGATAAAGGAGAGGATGAAGTGAAAAAGATACTATTCATTGCGGTTTTGTTCATGCTGGCGATTTCGCTGGAAGGGGTGGTTCACAAGTTAGGACACCACTATAAGCCTTTACGAGCCATATGTGTTGCTCTTTATGGCAATTATGCCTATGTAAGCAATGAATACAACTCCGGGATAACAATTTTTGACATTAGCAATGCGGCGCAGCCGGAGTCTCTATCCACCTTCTACGCGAGCACCCTGGGTTATATCCGCATTTATGGTGACCGGGCATATGTAAGCGGGGCTCAGACTGTCCAAAATGGTCTGCGAATTCTCGATCTAAGCGATCCTCTCCATCCCCTTAGCCTGGGTGAGATCGATATGAACGGCGGGAAGATTGCCTTACAGGGGAATTATGTGTATCAGGCGGCCTGGGATGACGGGCTAAACATCATCGATGTCTCAAATCCTTCCAATCCCACGCTGGTAAACCAGTTTGACCTGAGCAACGAGATCAGGGACGTGGCCATTGCCGGAGATTTCGCTTATCTGGCTGCACATAACGGTGGTTTGCAGATACTGCATGTGGCTGATCCGCAAAATCCTCAACTGATTGGACAACACAATACCCCGGGCAGGGCAGCTTCAATATCGCTTTCCGGAAATACGGCTTATTTAGCAGATGTATACGGAGGAATGCACATTTTCGATATCAGCAATCCCTACAGCCCCGTGCTCCTGAGCAGTTTTAACACCACCGGATTTGCCACCCAGCTGACGGTGGTCGACAATGTTGCCTATGTTTCGGAAGGGCAATGTGGAATCCAGATGATCGACGTTTCTGACCCGACCCATCCCACCCCCATCTCTTCCTATGATACTCCCGGATCTGTGTATTGGACTGAACCAAGGGATGGGATTGCCTATCTGGCAGATTGGGAGGAAGGCTTTCAGATCCTTGATGTCTCCAACCCCTTCAATAATGCCCTGATCGGAGAGCTCGACAATCCCTTCTTCGATTTTAGCATCCAAGGGGATCTGGCTTATCTGACAACAGGCGCGTACGGCGTGGATGTCTATGACATCTCAGATCTTGAGGCTCCGGTATTTTGCAGTAATATAGATCCGGGGTATTTGACCTACACGGACTATGTGGCGGTATCCGGGGACCTCGCTTGTGTGCTTGGGTACTTATATGGATTTGACGATATCTATGAGATCAAACTTTGGATAGTGAATATCGCCAATCCTGTCAGTCCGTTGGTGATCGGGACCTACGGGTTTCAAACGAATTACCCGTGGGGTATAAAATCTCTGGCCCTGCAAGGCAACCGTGTAGTATTTACCAACGGGGGAGGACTTTATATAGTTGATGTCAGCAATCCACAGAGTCCTGCCCTGACAGGCTTCTATTCCACGGGGCATTATTGTAAGCAGGTGAAGGTTTTAAACAACACAGCATTCCTGACCTTTAGTTCAGATGGCGACTACAGTACGGAATCAGGACTGCTGCTGGTAGATATCTCGAATCCCCAGACACCGGTGTTGCTGGGTCTATGCACTACGCCCGGACAGGCTTCCGGGGTGTCAGTGTCTGGAACCAGAGCCTTTGTGGCAGATAGTGAATGCGGGGTGCAAATAGTGGACATCAGCAATCCATCTGCTCCTTTTATTGCCGGTAACCTGCCAACAAAATATAACGGCGATGTCAGCCTCTGTGAGATCTTTAATAACCGGATGTATGCGGCTGACACAAATTGGAATGAAGTGCAGATCTTTGATCTCAGTGAGCCCCAGGCCTTACAGCTGATAACGCGCTACGCGTGGAATATGCCTGCGCGGGGACTGTTTGTGATTGACAATATATTGTATACAGGAAGTGAGTGTTACGGACTGCAGGCTCAGGATTTATCGGCAGTGAGCAGCTATGATCCACCTCAGATTCCACCTAATGCTTTACACCTGGTAAATTACCCCAATCCCTTCAATCCCCAAACCTGTATTGAGTTTGAACTTCCGGCAGCGGCTCGGACAAGCGTGAGGATATATAACCTGAAGGGCCAGCTGGTTCGGGAACTCGCCTCTGCTGTGTTTTCAAAGGGAAAGCATAGCCTGATCTGGGATGGAAATAATGCCGAAAACCAGGCAGTAGCCAGCGGAATATACTTCCTCCGCTTGCAGTCTGATCAAAGTATCATTTCCAGAAAGATGATCCTGGCGAAATAGCGAGAACTGCGCAAGATAAAGTTTTCCGCTTGACAGATAGAGGCTCTGCAAAAAAGCTGTCCTCTCAAGATAAATCTAAAGGAGACAAGATGTACGCCATCGTTGAAATAAGCGGATTTCAGTTCAAGGCCGAAAAGAACGCAGTTTTGCGCGTTCCCTTGCTGAATACGGCTGTCGCCGGTCAAGCCCTTGAGTTTGACAAAGTCCTCCTTGTCCGCAAGGACGAAGAGATCATGATCGGCACTCCCGTAGTCGAAGGCGCCAAGGTCCTGGCCAATGTGGTCGAGCATGGAAAAGGTAAGAAGCTGGTGATATTCCACGCCAAGAAACGTAAAGGTTACCGCGTGAAAAAGGGTTACCGTGAATCATATACCAATATTTTAGTGACTGATATTCAGGCATAAGAGAGGATTAGAATGGCACATAAAAAAGGTGGTGGAAGTACTCGTAACGGTCGGGACAGCAAACCCAAGTACCGTGGTGTAAAGAAATACGGTTCCGAAGCTGTTATCGCCGGTAATATCATCGTTCGTCAGAAGGGCACCAGGATCCACGCCGGGGAAAACGTCGGTATGGGTCGTGATTTCACCC
>JAKLEY010000157.1 GCA_022711455.1 Candidatus Cloacimonadota bacterium | reverse complement strand
CGGTATATTCTTGCGCTGTGGTCTCAGGGTTCATGATCCCAAAGTAGATATCCCTGATATTGGTCATCGTGGGGCGTCCCACAAAAGACAGAGTGTAGGATCCAAAGTCCTGGGAACCTGATGTGGCAAGAGGATCGGCTTCTTTGAGCGCAATGATCTGTTGAAGTTTATAGTTGAAATCACTCCAGCGAGGCTCATCCATTTTTTGCAGCCAGGGTTGAACTGCCACGCTTTGATTGATCTGGTAGTAATTCAGTGAGTCCGCGCCGACCCTGAAGATAAGATCAAGAGAATCAGGATAGGAGGAGCTGATTTCCGCGGCTTCCGGATAGATCCAGAATTTCAGCCTGTCATAGGACAATAGACTGTAAGGATCAAACAAACGCTGACGCAAAAGGCATTGTTGGCCGGGTTGAAGATTGTTCAGGCTTAGGGTCAAAGCTGATTCACTGGTCTCGCGCCGATCCTCGATAAAGACAGTACCGGCAGGTGGGGTATAATGAGTGCGGTTTTTCTGGTTGTTGACGATCCCTGAAATATAGCTGGTATTGAACTGGCTCAGTTCAGCCTCGGAGATGATCGTTCCGGCACTGTTCCGGATATAGAAGTCCTGCCATTTGTTTCCGACAGCTGAGACATCTGCGATCAGGGTTTTGGCTGTGATATCGGTTTCCACCCAGATACGCGCGTATGAGATCTTCTTCAGCGTGGGCAAGACACCCGTGGTGGAGTTGTTTACGATCTGATAGTACTGAGGGTCTGTGAGCGGGATACGATACAATCTCCAGCCGTCGTGATTGATGTTTTCCAGATGCAGAGAGTCGGTCAGGGCCACGCTGTAACTGAAATAGCGATCCAATTGGTTCAGCACACCGTTTCCATCCAGATCTTCACTGTCCAGAACCCCGTTCCCTTCAGTTCCATTGATGTTTAGATAATCTCCGGTGGATTGTTCTATCTCGTTCGAAGCGACGTCGTTAGGATCTGCTCCCGGCTCACCGTGTGGGATTCCGTCCAGACCCACGTCTTCCTGGAGGGTGGGAACTCCATCTGCATTTTTGTCTTCGTTGTTGAGGACATTGAGCCCGCCAAACTCGGTGTAGAAGTCTTCGTTGATATCCCCCAGATCAACGTGTAAAGTGGCATTTGGAATCGGTGTGCTGGCAGGGACATCCAGCTTAACCATCAGCTCCAGATACTTCTTTTGGGAAAAGTCCAGCTGATTACCGAGGTATTTCATCACTCCCCCATAGCTCCAGAGATTGGAGCCGGGTAAGCCCAGATTGGAGGGAAAGACCTTAAGAGCCAGCACTGTAACTGTTTCTTTCTTCTCGCGCTCTGTAAGTGTTAAAGGATCTTCGATTTGTTCCCGGTGTATGTTTTTTGGGTTATACCAGATCGTGCGTCCCTTTGCCAATGATGTGCCCCAGGGCTTGCTTCCCATGTTCCAGGCACCGATCGTGACCCCCATGGGATAGGAATCGACTATGGATTCCATGTCATCGATGTAGGCGATCTTTTTCTTGCCGTTGGGATCTCCATAGATATTGGGGATAGTGTAAGCAATTTCACCAGAAAGAGCGATCCGGCTTTCAGAAGAGGTACTGATGAAAGGCAGGGCATCCAATGCTCTGGTGATGAATCCGGGCTTGAGGGTCAGGCTGCCATCCACGTCAGCCATCCACATCTGAATGTTCTCATTGCCGATCTTTGGGCGTTTATCGCTCACGCTCTCAGATCGGTAGATCAGGGTTCCGCCAAGCTTGGCATAATTGGTCAAATTCCAATCCGCTCTCAGTCCGGCAAGGCTCTTTTTTGCCACCGCAAAGGTGGAACGGAATTCATAGTCGATCTCGATCTTGGCATCAGGATCTTTGCCCGCTGAGGTCAGAAACGTTATCCTGCCAAAATCATAATCCACTAAATAATCGATATTTTCCTTTTGCAGCTTGGAATTCACCATCACCCGAACGCTTCCTTTGAGGATTCCTCCCTGAGCCAATTCGATCGCTTCCCTTCCGATCTTGCCTTTGACTGAGATGTAAAACGCAATATCCTGATAATAGATATTCTCGTTTTCATCCTGATAAACCACAATATCACCAAGAGGCGCAAAAGGCTCGATAAAGGGAAAATATACCATGCCCGTTGCCAGATTGACAGTGTTATCGTCTCCGTTGATCAAGCCGTCTCCGGAGCTATCCATGCGCAGATAATCGTTATAGGTCACGATGCCACCGACAGCGATACTATCCGCAACGTTGAAGTTACGAGTTCGGTCCACATTTTCGGTATAGATCTGCAGGTTGAATCCGTCACTCTTGATATTGGTCTTGTTCATGTTATAAACATTACGCATTTGATAATGCCAGACGTTATTGGGATCGCTGGGGTCATATTCCTGATTGCGGCGGCGGATGGGTTTGGCATGGAGGATGCCATCGTCCACGGAACTGTTGAGCGGAACAGGGATACCATCTCTGGTCACGTATCGAACTGCCAGAGTGGTTCTGCGATCTATGCTTCTCATCACTTGGATGATCCCGGCATTATAGTCGGTTACAAAATCCGTGCCTTCCACCAGTTCATCGTAATATGGGGTGTAAAAATCATTCTGGCTGAAGAAGATGGTGTCTCCGGGTGCTGAAGCTACATTGTTGGAGGCATTTGCGTCGTCGATGTAGAGCCGCACTGTCCCATTGGCAGGAAGCATCCCCGGTGTCTTGATGATCCAGGCACCCCGGGAATCGGTTTTGATGGCATTATTCAGATACCCCTGCGGAATATTGGGATTCATATCTGCAGCTGTATAAACCGAATAGAGCTCATAGGGATCTTCAATGTAATAGTGGGTTCGGGTGGCATAATCCTTGCTGCGGAAGATGGTAGAGTCCGCCTGGCTGGTGCCTGTGTAGGTCTGAGTATTCTTTTCGCCTTCTTCTTTACTGGCAATAACGGAGAGATCGAGATTGCCATATTTGAATTTGGAGGTGACCCCAAAGAGTCCCTGAGAACTCGTCGAATAGCTGATATATCGTGATCCGGCGAGAGACAGAGTGATGTTTCCTGCTTCGATCGAACGCACAACCTCATCCTCATCTCCGGTGTATTTGACATTCACGTTGTTGGGATCAAAGAGCTGTTCATCCATCTGGGAATTGTATTTTAGATTGACTCCGATCTTTTCGCCGATCGTTCCGGTCAGTCGCAGATTGGTGTCTTGTTTCATCTTGAAATCGAAGCGGCTGGTGTTTGTGGTCTCATAGATAGGAACCCGACGTCGTTTGGTGCTGCTGCCCTCGATCGTGATCTTCTGAGTTCCGTCCAGATTCAGCCTTCCAGCCCGGGAACCCAGAACTTTTTGAACTGCTTTGGGCATTGCCATGGTAGGCAGTTCGAGCACAAATTCACGGATTAGCCCCGTTTCAGTCTGTTGAGTAGTGGCTCTGGTGGTTTTGATCTTTTTGAGCAGAGCCTTACGGAATATCATCATTTTAAGAGAGGCCAGATAGCTGTCATAAGGGATCACGTAGTCCGGGATCAGGGGTTCACCCTCGACTAAGGTACTGATTGTGACTTTATTTGTCTCGAAATCAATGCTTTGTGTCGTCGTGGGAGCCATTCCGGTCACCACGTAGGGTTTTTCTTTGGGGAGGTTCAAGCCCTTGTTGATCTTGTAGATATCTGCCTTATTATAAGTAAATGGACTATATCCGGGCAGGAAGATCCTGGGGAAAAATACGGAGGCTGAAAGCAAGCCCAGAATCAGAAGGATCAGCAGAGACACCAGAAGACGTTTAATCATGTGATAGTTTAGATCGAATCCGCCAGCAGCTGTTTCAGAGCGAGGTGCAAACCATCCAGGGTCAGGGTCTTATCCACAGTGTCGATAGAGGGGATCAGGGGTGCGACCAGATCGCAAATACCGCCTGTGATCACAGTTTGCAGAGGATATGGATACTGCGCTTTGATCTCTTGCACAAAGGCTTCCAGCATCAGCGCGTGTCCGTGCACGATTCCCGATAATAAGGCGTCTCTGGTGTTCGTGCCCAAAATGACAGAGGGACTGGACAGCTCGATCTCGGAGAGCAAAGCTGCTTTTTCGAAGAGCGAGGAAGCACCGGCTTTGAGTCCGGGAGCGATAACTGTGCCTTCAAAGATACCATCGGGACTGGTAACCTGCACTTTGGTGGCAGTTCCCAGATCGATCACGATCACGCCTTTGTGGTATTTTTTCCACGCCGCAAAAGCGTTCGCGATCAGATCCGCACCGATAAAGGAGGGGTCAGAAACGTGGAATTGCAGGCCCAGTGGTGATCTGCCGTTGATTTCGATGATCTCGGCCTTGCTGTATTTCTGTAGGAGATGCACCCAAAGGCGTGCCAGCTCCGGAACTACACTGGCAAGAGCTACGTATTGGATCGAAGCCAGCTGAGCTTCGGTCAGCAGAGGCTTGATGATGCTGTAATATTCATCTGAGGTGCGGTTGCGGCTGCTTTGGAAGCGGGCAAACCAGACCAGGGTATCCTGTTTGTAGATACCGCAAACGATATTGGTATTCCCGATATCAACTACCAGGACAGTCTTTTCCGGATCGATCACGCGCATAATTCCACTTCTTAAGATAGATTTTGAAAAATACAAAAATTCATAGCCAACGCGCTTGAGTTCAGAATCAGCAGACTGCCGTTTATGTCAACACTTTTTCTTATTCAAAACCAAGTTCTTTGAGCGACGCGGCTTTTTTGCGCCAATTGGGGTTGATCTTGACAAAGAGATGGACCTGCACCGGCATCCCGATAAACGAGGTCAACTGGGCCTCGGAATACTCTCTGATCTTAGCCAGATTGGAGCCGCCCTTCCCAATCAGGATCACTTTCTGGCTTTGTTTTTCCAGCCAGATCACCGCATCGATCACAACCTTCTCCGGAAGTTCCTGATACTTCTCGATCAAGACTGCGGCAGCGTAGGGTAGTTCCTGTTCCAGCAGACGGAAAATTCCTTCCCGGATGGCTTCCTTGGCAAAGAAACGCATGGGCAGATCGGAGAGCTGATCTTCCTCATAGTAGGGTTCGTGAAAGGGAATGTAAGCCGTAATACTTTCCAGCAATTCGGGAATCTTATCACCCGTGGCTGCCGAAACATAGTGCACCTCAGTG
>JAKLEY010000156.1 GCA_022711455.1 Candidatus Cloacimonadota bacterium | reverse complement strand
GATGCGGTTTTGCACAATGCTCAGGTGGTTGTCTTTGCGGTTGGTCATGCCGAATATCGCAGCCTCACCCCTGCAGAGCTGGTCAAAAAGGCCGGAGGCTCTCCGCTCATCATCGACTGCTCAAACTTCCTCTCCGACGAGATCATCAGGCAATACCAGGCTCTGGGTTGCACGGTGCGCGGAATTGGGAAAGGACACATTAAATAGATTAACAGATTAACGAATCAACAGATTAGGGGATTAGCAGATTAATCTGCTAATCTGCTAATCTGTTCATCGATAAAGGATTTATGAAAGAAGGCTTCATCCCCAAAAACGACTTCCGCTCGATCTTCTTCACCGATAAGGCAGATGAGTGTCTGAGCGATGTCAAATCCATGTTCCTGAACAGTTTGGAATACACGCTGGTCAAGGACACCACCACGGTCAAACCCTGGGATATCTATTATGCCCTCTCCACAGCTCTGCGCAACCGTTTGATCGAGCGTTGGCTGCGCACCCAGTATGAATACCGCAAACAGGACGTCAAGAAGGTACACTACCTTTCCATGGAGTTCCTGATGGGACGGCTGCTGGGCAACACCCTGATCAATCTGGACATGTATGACAAATCCTACGATATGCTCAAGGAGATGGGTTACGCGCTGGAAGATATCGCGGAACTGGAACCGGATATGGGGCTTGGAAACGGAGGCTTGGGCAGGCTTGCAGCCTGTTTTCTGGATTCTCTTGCCACTCATCAGTACCCTGCCTATGGCTATGGCATCCGCTATGAATTTGGTATCTTCAAACAGGGGATCGTGCAAGGCTACCAGGTCGAAGAACCCGATCACTGGCTCAAGAAAGGCAATCCCTGGGAGATCCACCGTCCGGATATCACCTACAGAGTGCGGTTCGGGGGCAAGGTCGAAAGCATCGGCAATCCGGATGGCAGCATGCATCACATCTGGCACGATTCTAAAGATGTGATGGCAGTTGCCTGGGACATCCCGATTCCCGGCTATAAAGTGGATAATGTGAACAACTTACGCCTCTGGCAAGCCACTGCCACCGATGAATTTGACCTCGATTATTTCAACAGCGGGGATTACGTTCGCGCCGTGGAACAAAAGAACATCTCGGAAAACATCTCCAAAGTGCTCTATCCCAATGACAACGTGCATCTGGGCAGAGTTCTGCGCCTCAAACAGGAATACTTCTTTGTTTCAGCCACCCTGCAGGATATCCTCAGCGCCTGGAAACGTGACGCGGACAGCTTTACGGACTTCCCGGAGAAGAATGCCATCCAGCTCAACGACACTCATCCCGCTTTGGCGATCCCGGAGCTCCTGCGCATCCTGATCGATGAGGAACATCTGAGCTTTGACAAAGCCTGGGACATCGTGCGCCGCACCTTTAGTTACACCAATCACACGGTGCTGCCCGAAGCCCTCGAAAGATGGTCGGTGAGCCTCTTCCAGGAGCTTCTGCCCCGGCATCTGATGCTGATCTATCAGATCAACGAATATGTCATGAGCGAAGTCAACGCCAGCTATCCGGGTGATTTCGTAAAACTGCGGAATATGAGCGTGATCGAGGAAGCTCAGGAAAAATCGATCCGCATGGCTCAGCTTTCCATCCACGGTTCACACACGGTGAACGGGGTGGCGGAGCTGCATACCAGGATATTGAAAGAGAAGGTCTTCCCGGATTTCTTCCAGATGAATCCGCACAAATTCCAGGCTAAAACCAACGGAATCACTCCCCGGCTCTGGCTCAAGACCTCCAATCCGCATCTGGCAAGCCTGATCTCCGAACACATCGGAGACAGCTGGGTGCGCAATCTGGAAAACATCAGCAGTATCGAAAGCTATATCGACGATCCCGATTTCAGAGCCAGCTTCCTGGAGATCAAACAGATAAATAAAAAACACCTGGCCAAATATATCTATAAGCACACCGGGATCAGGATCCGCAGCGACATGCTCTTTGATGCTCAGGTGAAACGTCTGCATGAATATAAACGACAGCTGCTGAACGTCCTGGGCACCATCGCGCGCTATTATCAGATCAAGGATAACCCGGGCGGGGATTTTGTTCCCCGAGCAGTAATCTTTGCCGGAAAAGCAGCTCCAGGCTATTTTCTGGCCAAGCGCATCATCAAGCTCATCAACAACCTGGGTGAGATCGTGAACAAAGATCCGGATGTCGCGGATCGTCTGAAAGTTATCTTTTTACCCAATTATTGTGTCTCTTTGGCAGAGAAGATCATCCCTGCCACCGACCTCTCCTTGCAGATATCCACTGCAGGTTTTGAAGCCTCCGGAACCGGAAACATGAAGTTTGCCCTCAACGGGGCACTCACTTTGGGCACCTTAGATGGCGCAAACGTTGAAATGGCAGAACATATCGGAGCAGAGAACATGTTTATCTTCGGCTTGCATGCCGAGGAAGTTTCGGCTCTCAAAGACAGCGGCTACGATCCATTCTCCTATTACAATGCTGATCCTGAGCTGAAACGCGTGGTCGATTCTCTGCAAAACGACAGCTTCTGTCCTGATGAACCGGGGATCTTCGATCCGATCGTGAAAAGCCTGCTGGAACAGGGTGACCGCTATATGATCATGGCGGATTTCCGCAGCTTTGTGGACGCTTCCAACCGGGTGGACGCCCTCTATCGGAACAAGGATGAGTGGGCCAAAAAAGCCATTCTCAACATCGCTCGCTGCGGCTGGTTCTCTTCTGATCGAACGATCAAAGAATACGCCGATGAGATCTGGAAGATCAAGCCTTTGGTGCTGGATCTGCACCAATAAATGACATGAAACTGACGCTCGTGCTGATTTGCCTCTTTGCCTCTCTGCTGCAGGCGAATGTGGTGATCAACGAGCTCTGCTATGACCCCGTGGGCGAGGATGAGGGCTTTGAATGGATCGAGCTCTATAATAACGGGACCACGAATATCAATCTGGCGGGAGCCAAGCTGCTGAGGGCAGGTTCCTCCTGGGTGGAAGTCTTCACCCTGCCCTCCTTCCTGCTCAGACCCGGACGCTATGTCCTCATTGGCGAAGCTCAAATCACCAACGCTCAGATCACTGCCAGCCTTGCTTTTCAGAACGGAGGCTCGGAAACTGACGGCGTGCGCTATCAATCACAGGACGGAAGCTATACGGATACAGTGCTTTACGACAGCCCCAACAGTTTTAACCTCTCAGGAGATGAGGGTCTTGGCGTTTCTTTTGCGCAGGACGTGCCCCAGGGCTATTCCCTGGCCAGAATCAAGGACGGATTTGACAGCAACGATTCCGGCTTTGACTTCTATCCCGAAGCCAGCCCCAGCCCGGGCTTGGCCAATCCCACACGTTGCGACTACGCTCTGTTTTCCGCTTCCGTGGAAAAGCAGGGCGAGCAGTGGGAACTCGAAACCCAAGTCCATAATCTTTCTCCCTTCAGCCCCGATGAGATCGCGTTTCTGGACGTCTATATCGATGGAGAAGTGAGGCTGAATCAGCAACTGCTGCCTATACCGGCAGAGGATTCGCTACTGGTGAACCTCACTTTACCGGTCTGGGACGAATTTAACCATTCTATAAAGCTCAGATTAGAGCTATCTGCGGATCCGGACAGCCTGAACAACAGCTATAGCTTCGAACTGATGCAGGTTGAGCTGCTGCCGCCCCGGCTCAATGAACTGATGTATAACCCCCTGACAGGGGCTCAGGAATGGATCGAGCTCTACCAGGCTGAAGAGCCTCAAAGCCGTTCTGAATATAGTCTCCGGGATTATGGAGGCAATCAGGTCAGCTTCAGTCTTCCCGAGCAGGGGGGCTACTACGTCCTCTGCCCCGATAAAGACCCATTTCTCGCTCAATTCCCCGCCTGCCACCCCTCCCTGGTGATCGAGCTAAGTAACTGGATCACACTCAATAACGATGGAGACAGCCTCACTCTGCTGAACTCAGGGGGAGTGGTGATCGACAGTATGAGCTATGTGGGGCACAGCTCTTACAAAGGGATCTCGCTGGAATATTGGCAGAACGCAAGTGGCACTTACACATGGAAATACAGTCCCTTTAGCGGAAGCCCCGGAGCTCCCAATTCTGCTCCCGGACAGCCAATTCCTCCTACTGAGGGACGCGTGGCTTTAGAAAAGGACGTCTTTTATCCCAAACAAGGCGAGCGGATGCTGCTGATCCACAATCTGAAGGATCCCAACAACATCGTAAACCTCTGCGTATATGATCTTTCCGGCAGGAAACGCCGCGTGTTGGCGGACCGCCAAACCGTGCAAGCCTCCGGAATCATGCTCTGGAATGGCACCGATGAAACCGGTAAGCTGCTTCCCCGAGGCCCCTACATCCTCTCCTGGGAGTCCCAAAGCATTGGCGGAGGCAAGATCCTGCGCCGACAACTGGATATCGTTTTAGCTTATTAAAGATGGAGATAACAATGAATTACACAAAATATTCGATCGCACAAATAGTCAAGCTCTGCAAAATCCCCAGCCCCAGCGGATACACTCAGAAAGTGAGGGACTATTTGGTTCAGGAGTTGGAGCAGCTTGGCTTCAAGGCTCAGGTCACCACCAAAGGCAGCGTTCTTGCCTGTTTGGGAGGGGAGGGAGAACATCTGGTTTTGGCCGCGCATGTGGACACTTTAGGCGCCATGGTGCGAGCCATCAAAGCCAGTGGCCGTCTGCGTTTCACCAAGATCGGCGGCTACCCGGAGAACAACATTGAGAATGAGAACGTGATCATCCACACCCGTGACGGCAAAGAATTCACCGGAACCGTATACATCAACGGTCCAGCGGCTCACGTCTATCAGGATTCCGGAGCTGCCAAACGGGACGACAGCAGCATGGAAGTGGTGCTCGATGAAGAAGTTAAGAGCAAGGACGACACCCTCAAACTTGGGATCAGCGTGGGTGATTTCATTTCCCTGGATGCGCGCACCATCTTCACCCCCAGCGGCTTTATCAAGAGCAGACATTTGGACGACAAAGCCAGTGCCGGAATCCTGCTCGGTCTGGCTAAAATGGTGGCAGACCAGAAGCTAAAGTTAAGCCGCAAAGTGACCATCCTCTTCACCACCTACGAGGAAGTGGGGCATGGAGCGTCTTCCGGATTGCCAGCGGACACCTGCGAAATGATCTCCGTGGATATGGGAGCGGTCGGAGATGACCTCGGCACCGATGAATACAAGGTTTCCATCGGTGCCAAGGACAGTAGAGGACCCTATGATTTCGACGTTACTACTGCTCTGATCAGTCCTGCCAAGACCCAA
>JAKLEY010000155.1 GCA_022711455.1 Candidatus Cloacimonadota bacterium | reverse complement strand
CCTGCAGGAGTGGGGTAGAGCACTACTCTTCCGTCCAAAGCAGAAAATACAGCGGTGCCACCATCTCCATCAGGATCCACTGAACGGTTTTCGAGCAGGACATATTCTCTTTCATTGAGGTCAAGCCTGATCGTGTGTGGTGTGTTGACGTTACCGGTTTGTTTTTTACTGGTCGCGGCAAGCTGGATCATCCGATCAGGACTTAGAGTGGCTGCGTCCAGCATCAGACCGTTGCTGCGGAAATATTCTCCAAACAACAGATTTCGGGAAAATGCCCCGGGCAGTGCAGGTAAAATGCCTTCCACCAAAACGAAAGAACCATCGTCAAGAGGACCGTCCATCAAGATACCTGATCCCCCCGAATCCATGATGTCAAAGATACCAACCATGGGCTGGAAACTGCGGACGTTGTAGAGGTCCACCAGCCCCAGGGAATGACCGAATTCATGAGCTAAAACGGAATTCAAGGCACCGTAACCGCTACGATAAATAGTGCTTTCCCCACTCTGTGAGAAATCCTGGGAGATCGTGGCAGGGACGTTGCAGGCGTTATAAATACGGTGTGTGCCACCGTCCACAAGCACTTCCTTGCCCTCACCGACTCTGATGAAGAAGGATGGGATGTCCGAAGGGCTGTCTCCATTAACGTCGTGTTGCCAGTCCGACCCTGCATGGATGATAATATAGTGACCATAGTCCGCAAAATTGATCAGGGGATCAATGCTGTCCGCAAGAGTGAAAGCGGTTTGGAAATACTCTTCCATTCTGGCCAAAAAGATCTCTCCCGTAGCTCCCGGAGGATTGTAATAACCCATTGGATTCGGTAATGTGTAGGCAGCCTGCGTTTTGGGCCAGACGTCATACTCCAGATCATAACTGCCGGAGCTGACTGCCAGGTAATAATGGCGCATGGCTTCCATATTGGTCTCATAATACTCTCTGTTATGAGGCGGAGCTGCTATGCTGTAAAGGTAATCAGGGTCTGGCTCCAGCTGGAATTTGCCGTTTCCGGTGCTGGCGGGATCGTCGGTGGTCTCTTCCTGAAAGTCGATCAGGAGCACTAAAACCTTATTGTAATTGGGTGATTTGGCCTGCGTTAAGGGCTGCGGTTTAGCGTTTTGAGATAGCAGATCTGACCATGGATGCCGCCGGGGTGGATGAGTTTGGTCCGATTTGTAAAGAGTTTTGGAACCGGCGTGAAGCCAGGTCCATGAGATCAGAAGGATGTAGATCAGACGGATTGTTCGCATATCAAGCGCAATAAAACTGTGGGGCATTCAACCGGTCATGCACAGAGCCCTGAGGCTATATGGACGCAAGACCAGGTCGAATGACCCACAATCATTATCAATCGGTCGCTTTAGAATTCAAATCCCAGCGAAAATACTTTGTTATAGTCATTGGTGAGTTCTCCACCCCAGATCATGCCAAAATCAGCATTCAACTGATACTTTTGGTTGAAGCTGTATTGGAATCCGACGCCGAAACCGGGACCGGTCACTTTGCCGGCCTGATCATAATAGTATCCGCCACGCAGAGAGATCAGATCCAGATAAGTGTATTCAGCACCGGCTGAGAGAATGGTTTCTTCAATATGTTCAAAACCGGTCACAAATCTCTGCAGAAGGGGATCTTCGTTGGCGAGGATCTTACTGGCTTCAGCTGAGACCGTCAGGCGGTTCATGGGATTATCCAGAGCTTTATAGGCAGCACCGACGCGCAGAGTCATGGGCAGAGGGTCGGACTGAGAGTCGTTCACATAAGTGATGTCCGGGCCAACATTTTGCAGGACGGCAGCAGCTTGTAAGCCGGGGATACCGGCGATGTCCTGAAACTTTGAACCCAGATCAAACGCGAAGCCAAAAGACTTGCCTTCGGTATCGGTGTTCCCCTGGCCGGGCCCGAGGTAGCTGTAGATCAGCTTAAAATTGGCACCAAGCCCGAGTTTCCGGGGGATGAGTTCGTAACCATAGGTGGCAGCGAAGGCCATTTCAAAGGTATGGAATTCTCCGACTTCAATGCCGTTCTCATCCATTTCCATCTGAGTTCCCTCGTCCATCCAGACTATGTTTGCACCCAGGTTACCAATGCCATCAAAATACTGATTCCAGGCAAGGTACTCGTGGAACATGTCATTCATACCAGAATTCTGGAGCCACGGCATGTGAGTTGCTGCAAGCTGGGTTTTGCGGTTGAATGCAATGGCACCGGGATTCCACCAGCCTGCGTAGGCATCGTCAACCACGGCTGTGAAAGCTCTGGCCATGCCGTTTGCTCTGGCGCCGGGCTCGAAGGTGAGGTACAGAAGTGAGCTTTGCGAGATCGCGGATAAGCTCAGCGGTGCGATCAATATGACCAGCATTATAAGACTGTATAGTACTTGGGGGTGTCTTGACATCATTCCTCCATATCAGGTTTAATCGGTGGGAGCTTATAAATAACCCATCCGGAATATATTATTATGTAAGTAAATCTAAGCCTGTGACAGCAAAAACCAAGCCCGATTTTCAAAAAGCCGGAGTCTTTATTCAATAAGAAGAGCTTGTCTTGAACAAATACTGCTTTTATCTCCTTATAATATAATGGTGCCGAAGGCCGGAATCGAACCGGCATGAGCTAATGCCCGGTGGATTTTGAGTCCACTGCGTCTACCAATTTCACCACTTCGGCACACAGGACGCCATTTTTAAAGGGTTCAGCACGCTGTCAAGAAAAAAGGACTGATTATTATCAATATACTAAAATTTTCTTCATTTTGAGCCAGAAATGATCTCAGGAGAATCCTCAGCAAACTTTTCACTTGACGAGTATCGTGATTATTTAAACTGGTAATACAATCATGAATTATATATCAGATAAGGAGTTATAATGAAACGCAAGGTAATTATTATGGGTGCCGCAGGACGTGATTTCCACAATTTCAACGTCTTCTTCCGTGATAACAAAGACTATGAAGTCGTGGCCTTCACTGCCACCCAGATCCCCGGTATCGATGACAAAAAGTATCCCGCAGAACTTGCTGGCAAGCTCTATCCCAAGGGAATCAAGATTCATCCCGAATCTGAGATCGTAAACCTGATCCAAAAGAACAAGATCGATCTGGTAGTCTTCGCATACAGCGACCAACCACACGAAGCCGTTATGAACATGGGTGCCAAAGTTAACGCAGCCGCCGCAGATTTCATGATGATGGGAACCACCACCACCATGGTCAAGACCAAGAAACCTCTGGTGACCATTTGTGCCGCTCGCACCGGTTGTGGAAAATCCCAGACCACTCGTCAGGTCGTGAAAGCCCTCAAAGCCAAGGGTCTGAAAGTGGTGTCAATTCGCCACCCGATGCCTTATGGTGATCTGGTTGCCCAGAAAGTGCAGCGTTATGCCGAACTTTCTGATCTGAAGAAACACAATTGCACCATCGAAGAGATGGAAGAATATGAGCCGCACATCATGATGGGCAGCGTGATCTATGCCGGTGTCGATTATGAAGCGATAGTCCGTCAGGCAGAGAAAGAAGCCGATGTCATCATTTGGGATGGCGGTAATAACGACACTCCTTTCTATTGCTCAGACAAACAGCTCAACATCATGGTCGTTGATCCTCATCGTCCCGGTGACGAGATCTCCTATTATCCCGGCGAGACCAATCTTCATCTGGCAGACGTCGTTGTGATCAACAAGATCGACAGCGCCGATCTGGATGATATTCAGGAAGTTCGTGAGAACATCCGTTCCGTAAACAAGAAAGCAGTCATCATCGAAGCTGCTTCCCCGCTCTTTGTGGATCATCCTGAGATGATCACAGGCAAGAGAGTTCTGGTGGTTGAAGACGGCCCAACCCTTACCCATGGCAACATGCCTTATGGAGCGGGTGTGATCGCTGCCGAGAAATATGGTTGCGAAGAACTGGTCGATCCTCGTGAATGGGCTGTCGGCGAGATCAAAGAGACCTTTGAGAAGTATCCTGATGTCGGAACCCTGCTTCCGGCCATGGGTTACAGCGCCAAGCAGATCAAGGATCTGGAGAAGACCATCAACACCACTGATTGTGATTCCGTTGTGATCGCTACTCCGATCGACCTGCGCCGTATCATCAAGATCAAGAAACCCGCCTGCCAGGTTCAGTATGAACTTCAGGAAATTGGCGTTCCCACTATCGCTGAAGTCCTCAAGGATTTCTAAGCAATCAGCCCAATGTCATCAGGGCAGACTTTCCGGTCTGCCCTTTTTCACTTCAAGCCTATAGCGGCATTATCACAGAAACATTAGAGGAATAATAATATGAAAAAGACAGCTGTTTTAGCTTTGGGCGGAAACGCCATCATCAAGGCAGGTGAGAAAGGAACGATCAGCCAACAATTTGCCAACACCCGCGATTCCCTGGGGGGAGTGGTTGAACTGATCAAACAAGGCTACGCGCTCGCCATCACGCATGGAAACGGACCTCAAGTTGGCAATCTTCTGCGTCAGCAGGAAGCCGGAGAAAAAGAAGGCCTTGCTCCGCTGCCGCTGGGTGTGCTAAACGCTGCCACCGAAGGTACGATGGGCTATATGATCGAACAAAGCCTGCAAAATCGTTTGTTGATCAACGGGATCAGGAAAGACGTGATCACCATTGTCTCTCAGGTTGTGGTGGATAAGAATGATCCCTCCATGCTTAATCCCACAAAGTTTGTCGGAAGCACCTATTACACAAAGGAACAAGCGGATGAACTGCATTCGAGCCTGGGTTGGAGCCTGAAAGAAGATTCCGGAAAAGGCTACCGCCGGGTGGTTCCTTCTCCCATGCCCAAAGAGATCATCCCCGCAAATATTGTCAAATATATCGTCGACAGCGGAAACATCGCGATCGCGGTAGGCGGTGGCGGAATTCCAATCTATATTGAAGCGGACGGAAGCTATGAGGGCGTTGATGCCGTGATCGACAAGGATTTCGCTTCCGCACTGCTGGCTCTTGAAATAGACGCGGATCTGTTCGTGATTCTGACCGGAGTAGATCGGGTTGCGATCAATTTCGGAAAACCCGAGCAGCAGGACCTGGCGTCCATGACGGTCTCTGAAGCTCGTAAACACTATGAAGACAAGCAATTCCCTGCCGGAAGCATGGGCCCCAAGATACTGGCAGCGATTGACTTTCTGCAGCGGGGTGGCAAAGAAGTGCTGATCACCTCGATCGACAGAATCGTCGAGGCCTTTGAAGGCAAGACCGGCACCAGAATCGTTCGGGATTGAGCCCTGAGCCCGCTTAGGGATTCAACCGGTCTTATCCT
>JAKLEY010000154.1 GCA_022711455.1 Candidatus Cloacimonadota bacterium | reverse complement strand
CCTCACCGATCCGTAAGCTGATGCCCTATGCAGTTGCAGCCAAGAAACGCGGCATAAAAGTGTATCATCTGAATATTGGGCAGCCCGATATTGAGACACCTCCGGCTATGCTGGAAGCCTATCACAGTTTTAACGAAAAAGTTTTGGCCTATGGGCCGTCCCAAGGGCTGGATGTCTATCGTGAGGGACTCGTTCGTTATTATCACAAGCATGGAATAGAACTGAAAGAAGACCAGATCATCGTCACCACAGCCGGCAGTGAAGCGATCACGTTCGCGTTGCTGGTCGTTTGCAACGATGGTGATGAAGTGATCGTTCCGGAGCCCTTCTATACAAACTACAACGGATTTGCCACCATGGCCGGTGTTACCATCAAACCGGTAACAACCTATGCTGAGGATGGTTTTGCACTGCCTTCGGATGCAATCATCGAAGCAGGGATCACCCCAAAGACAAGGGCTATCATGCTCTGTAATCCCGGCAACCCAACCGGAACAGTCTATTCAAAAGCAGATATCTTCCGGGTGGCAGCAATTGCCAAACGCCACAACTTATTTGTGATCTCGGATGAAGTCTACCGCGAATTTGTGTACGATGGATTAGTCCATACCAGCATCATGGAAGTCCCTGATTTTGAGGATCTCGCTATTATGGTCGACAGCGTTTCAAAGCGCTACAGCGCTTGTGGAGCCAGAATTGGCTGTATCATATCCAAGAATAAAGATCTGATGGCAGCCACGCTCAAATTTGCCCAAGCCAGGCTATGTCCTCCCACCATCGACCAACTTGCCGCAAATGCTTGCATTGATCTGCCGGATGACTATATCGGCGCGATCCAGATGGAGTATCAGAAACGCCGGGATATCATATTCCACGAGATCCAAAGCATCCCCGGTGTCGTTTGCAAGAAACCGGAAGGTGCTTTCTATGTGGTCGTCAAACTCCCGCTTGAAAATGCAGAAGACTTTGTTATCTGGATGCTGAGCGAGTATTCTGTGGACGGTGAAACCCTGATGGCAGCCCCGGGAGAAGGCTTTTATGCCAGCCCCGGCCTGGGTCGAAACGAGCTTCGTCTGGCCTACGTTCTTTGTGAAGAAGATATCCGCAAAGCCATGCATATTTTCCGCACAGGATTTGAACGCTATATCAATATAAAGTCCTGATGAATTCGCGTTTCGAAGCTCTGAACATGCACAGACTCATTGCGGGCTTGACCCACAACCTGAACACGCCCTTGAATCTTATTCTGGGTTATGCTCAGCAGCTTCAAAAGACATATCCGGAAGATCCATATTTGCAGAAGATCATCGATGCCGGTTTGCGTATCGATCAACAATTGAATGACACTTCCCAAGCTCTGCAAACCAGGCTGATACAGAAAACAGAAAGTATAAAGCTCGATGAATGGTGGAAACGCGAACAAAGCTTCTTGTCCAGCGACCTCAGGATCAAACGAGAGATCGTCTTCGAATCGGTTTCTGTTCCCGCTGAATTATTTGTGGTCAATTCCGAGCTGATGCTCAGCCTTGTCTTTGAGAACGTTGTATATAGCATTCTGGAGCTCAAGACCGAGCCCTGTGTCCGCATCAGGATATCTTTTGAAGAGTGTCGGATACAGGTCATTGTTAAGATCGCATTGCATCTCCCCAACGGTATGAACGCTCCAAATCTCATAGAGAACATCGAGAGCAGGCTGGAATCAATTAAGGATTCCTGGGGGCTGCAGGACTGGCAGGATTTAGTAAAACTGGGAACAGAGCCCACATCCGAGGCAGATTCTATGCATTTGTGCCTCTACATTCTAAGAGAACAATGACTGATAAACACCGAATTCTGATCGTGGACGACAGTCCGGACACTCTGGAGCTTTTCGAAATTCAATTGAAGCCCAGATATGCAGTTGACACAGCTACCGATCTGGCCTCAGCCAGAAAGCTGCTCAATCGCCACCGCTTTCACGTGGCAATCATTGATCTGGTTTTACCCGGAGAAAATGGTCTGGATCTGATCCAGGAGATCAAGCAGCAGTATCCGTTCATGGCTGTGATCGCGATCAGTGGTCAGGCTTCGATCGAAACCTCTGTCAACGCCATGAAGCTGGGAGCCGATGAATTCATTGTGAAGCCAATTCGCAATCTTGATCTGATCAATCTCCAGGTGGAGCGTCTGCTGGAGACCCAGTGGCTGATTGAGGAAAATCGACGCCTAAGCGAACTGGTTCAGAAAGACATTGAGACTGACCTGATCATAGGGAACAGCCCCTCCATCCAACAGATCTTGCAAAAGGTCCAGAAAATTGCCAAGCTGGACACGCTTGTTCTGATCACAGGCGAGACCGGAGTGGGCAAAAGCGTGTTTGCTGAGCTTATCCATCGCAATAGCCAGCGTAAGCACAAGAAATTTGTCACCGTCAATTGTGGCAGCCTCACGGAAACGCTTTTGGAAAGCTTGCTGTTTGGTCATAAACGGGGGGCTTTTACCGATGCTATCAGGGATAAACTGGGCTATTTTCAGGAAGCCAACGGTGGAACACTATTCCTGGATGAAATCACTGAGACCTCGCTATCTTTTCAGGTAAAGCTCCTTAAGGTTCTGGAAACCGGAAGCTTCAGGATGGTCGGCAGTGATGCCGACTTCAGCACCGATGTCCGAATCCTGGCAGCGACCAACAAGGACATTGCGGAATGCGTGGCAAACGGAAGTTTCAGGGAAGACCTGTATTACAGGTTAAACGTGATCACTCTCCACATCAGTCCTTTGCGGGAACGCAAAGACGATATTAAGATCCTCACAAATGCTTTTGTGCGGGAGTTTTGTGTAAAGTACAAGAAAGCTGAGCTCGTGATCTCGCCCGGAATGATGTCTTTCATTTTGAATTATCCCTGGAAAGGGAATGTGCGTGAGTTGCGTAATGCGATCGAGCACGCAGTGATTCTGGCGGAGCACTCTGTTATCCATCCTCAGGATCTCCCTGAAAACATTACGGAACATGCAGAACACAACGGCAAAGCCCCGGATTCAGAGATCATGCCTTGGAACCTTTCCAAACTGGATCATGAAAGGGTTTATTTGGAAAAACTAATAGAAAGCACCCGGGGAAATCTGAGTGAAGCTGCCAAACTCTCCGGGATTCCCAGAGAAAACATCTATCGAAAATGTGAAAGATTCAAGCTTGATTACAAACAATTCAGGGACAAGCAAAGCAAAGCAAGGGACTAAGGTATAGCTATGAAAACTAAATGGAAATTTTCACCCTATCTATACATCCTGCCGGCATTCTTTCTGCTCTTCGCGTTTAGAATGATCCCCATAGTGATGTCATTCGTGATCAGTTTTTTTGATTGGTCCATCAAAGGCACCGGCAAATTCATCGGTCTGGAAAATTATGCCAAAATGCTATCCGATGACGTATTTTGGCAATCTCTATCAAACACATTCTGGCTTGTGATCATCGTGGTTCCAGCCAGCATTGTATTTTCTCTGCTTTTTGCCGTGCTTCTGAACCAGATAAAGAAGCTCAGCGGTTTCTTTCGAACCATCTATTTCTTGCCTTTCGTGACCTCCCTGGTGGCTGTCTCGATCGTGTGGAAGATCATTTTTAACGAACAGACAGGACTCGCGAACACTTTTCTGGGCTGGTTTGGGATCGAAGCGCAAAAATGGCTGGCTGAACCCACAGGGATATTCAATCTGATCCTTGCACCCTTGGGCATTGAACTTCCCGGTATGCTGGGGGGTCCTTCTCAAGCTCTCTTTGCCATTTTGATCATGACAGTATGGAAGGGACTGGGTTACAACACTATTATATATCTGGCCGGCTTACAGAATATCCCCAGAGTCTATTACGAAGCTGCCGAGATCGATGGAGCTGGCAAGTTCAAACAGTTTTGGAAGATCACATTGCCATTGGTCTCCCCCACCACTTTTTATGTCCTGATCATGACCACGATCACCACTTTTCAAGCCTTCTCCCAGGTTTACCTGATGACAGATAAGGGAGGACCGCTAAACACCACAAAGCTGATCGTGTACTATATCTATGAAAAAGGCTTCGACACACTCGAGATGGGCTATGCCAGCGCTGTTGCCCTCTTCCTGTTCGTTGTCATACTCTCGCTCACCGTTTTACAGAAACGGCTGGAAAAACACGTTAACTACTAAGGAGGATCAGCATGAACGAAAAACTGAGAATGACCCTGATCTACGCTACTCTGATCCTGTGCGGATTGTTTATGGTGGTTCCCTTTCTATGGATGATCTCCACCTCCCTGATGACTCAGGCGGAATTCAACAAACATGATTCTGTCTTCGTTCCCAAGGAGGAGTATCACGTTTGGGATCAGGGTGAGCAGTCCCGGCCTGTTATTCTGGTAGCCCGTGAAGACAAGGAAGCCGTGATCCATCTTCTGGATAAAGACCGCAAAATTGTCAAAGAGTATGTGCGTGTTCCCACGGAGACTGTGCGCAAGGTCAAAAAGGTGCCCAGTATCCACTGGGAAAACTTCAGGAAAGCATTTCAGAAAGTTCCATTCGGCACCTATTTTGCCAACACGCTTTATGTATCGTTTCTCACTTTGATCGGAGTGCTGCTGACCTCCATGCTGGCAGCCTATGCTTTTGCCAGGATGGAATTTAAGGGACGCGACCTGTTCTTCTATCTCTTCCTCAGCATGATGATGGTGCCCGAACCTGTCTATTTGATCTCAAGTTATGTGCTTTTGGATAAGATCTCCTGGCTCGATACTTATCAAGCGTTGATCATTCCCTGGTGCGTGAATATCTTCACCATCTTTCTCTTCCGTCAGCACTTCAAAAGCCTGCCCAAAGAGCTCTTCGAATCCGCCTCCATGGATGGCTGCAGCACATTCGGGATGCTCTGGAGGATCATTCTGCCCCTTTCAAAATCAGTGATCGCAACAGCCACCGTGTTTTCGATCATCGGTTCCTGGAACAGCTTCATGTGGCCGTTGGTGATGACCACCCGTCCGGAGCTGAGAGTCCTGCAGGTGGGGCTCAGCTATTTCAATCAGGAAGCTTCCACCCAAACCACATTGCTGATGGCTGCTTCAACTTTTAGCATTGTGCCCATCCTGATTATATTCTTCCTCGCTCAAAAACAGATCATTGCCAGCTATGCCAAAGCCGGCCTCAAAGATTAAACTGGAGTATTGATGAACGCAACAACAAAACCCGTGACAGGAAAAACTAAACAGAAAGCATACGAGAAACCGCAGAAACCGATAGTGGTGGATTCGCAGGTGATGATTCCCCAGACCTTGGTACCCCGCAAGACAAACACC
>JAKLEY010000153.1 GCA_022711455.1 Candidatus Cloacimonadota bacterium | reverse complement strand
GACTGCTGAATCAAGATTTTGCAAAAGGCGTCCACACCCTGAACTGGGATGGCTGTGACCAAAACGGGAGAGCTTTGGCCAGCGGGATCTATTGCTGCAGATTTTCTGACGGGGCTCAAACAACAGCGATAAAAATGTTGCTGCTGCACTGACCGTAGAGCAGCATGCCAATGCTGCTGAACTGTACACTATAGCAGGATCGGCATCATGCTCTACCTTTGCTGCTGAACTGTGCACTACAGCAGGATCGGCATCCTGCTCTACGACTTTTTACACTTTTTCCGGCTGAAGGCAAAGCTGCCAAAGCCTCCGACAACAGCGATATAGAAACCCAGATCGTAGGTCCAGCCGGAGTTATTGGTCTCGTAGATGCGGATATTATGGTTGAAGAAATGGACGACCAAGGCAACCGGAGCGATCCAGCCATGCCAGATCCCATCCAGGAAATTGGCGCGATCTTCCCTTTTTTCATATTTTTGGCTACCGGCAGCACATGCTGTCAAGAGCAGGCTGCAAACCAGTAAGAGCATAATTGCAAGTGAGAATAAACGCATGCTTTCTCCTCAATGAACTTATTTATGAGGGATATTTTGCGGAGATGAATCAGACGTCAACAAAAAAAGCTCCCTGCGAACAGGGAGCTTTTCGATTGTGGGAGGTTATGAAGTCTATTTGTTCAATTTCTTGATGATCTCAGCCACGTGTTTGGCCTGGAATCTGGCTCCATCAAGTTCATTCTCACTTGCCATGCGGGATCCGTCCCCCCCTGCGATCATGGATGCGCCGTAGGGTGAACCTCCGCTCATCTCAGAGATAATAGTTTGTCCCGCAAAACTATAGGGCAGACCCACGATGATCATTCCGTGGTGCAGCAGCACTGTGTGGAAATTGAGGATAGTGGCTTCCTGACCACCGTGCTGGGTGGCACTGGAAGTCATTACGGAGCCGACTTTTCCGACCAGAGCGCCCTTGGCCCAGAGGCCTCCGGTGGCATCGAGGAAGGCTTTCATCTGCGCAGCCATCATCCCGAAGCGAGTGGGAGCCAGGAAGATAATTCCATCATAATCAGCGAGTTCGCCGGGATTGGCGATTGGAACGTGGGCAAAGACCTTTTGTGCTTCCGTGGCACCCATAGCCTGGATGATCTCCGGGGAGAGGGTCTCCGGAACACGTTTGAGTTCTACATCTATACCTGTTTCACGCGCTGCCTCAGCAGCTGCCTGAGCCATTGCAAAATTATGTCCGTAGGTCGAATAGAAGAGTACGAGTAGTTTCATTTTTATATCCTGTTCAGTGTTTTTTTAATGATAGTATAAGCGGGATATCCTATCTGGCAAGTGGGAAATGCCTTGAAGGAATTAAGAATTAAGAATTAAGACGCGCTGGTTCAGGCATTTAAGGTTTACGCGTGTAGTTCGGATGCCGATCCGAACTGTAGATTTTTTTAACAAAGAGACACAGAGACACAGAGGCACAAAGAGTACCGGATAAGAATAGGGCTACCGTCACCCGTCACTCGTCACTTAACAAAGCACAGAGAATTCTTCCGCAGGGCTTTGTTCCTGCACGTGCGGACACAAAGGTCTGCGCTTCCAGGTGATCATATCCCTGTCATACCGCTATCATACCGCTTGCTGACCGCTTTCAAGCCGCTTCCGGAAGCGGGAGGAGAGTGAGATGAAAGGGAGGGAACAGGAGCCGGATCACAAGCAGGATGTAGCGCCACTGCCAGAAATCTTAAATAATCTCTGTGCCTCTGTGCCTCTGTGCCTCTGTGTTAATAAAAGAGGCGTTACGGCGGGCGCCCGTACACTGCGCCCCTGATGGTAATCCTGCTTGACAAATAGCCCTGCGTCAAAAATAATGCAAAACTGATGAATTTTATCAGGATCAGCGGGCAGATCAGCCCCTATCTGAAAGCAGGAGAAAAAGATGGAATACCCCTTCACAGAAATTGAGCGCAAGTGGCAGGAAAACTGGAAAATAGCGCGTTTGGCCAATGCCTCAGAGAGCTCTGCCAAGCCGAAATACTATGTCCTTTCGATGTTTCCCTACCCTTCGGGAGCTCTGCACTGCGGGCACGCTTCGAACTATTCGATCGGGGACGCGATCGCTCGCCTCAAGCTGATGGAAGGCTATAACGTCATGCAGCCCATGGGTTACGACTCTTTTGGCATGCCGGCGGAAAATTTTGCCATCAAAAACAATTCCCATCCCCGCTTCACAACGGAAGACAACATTGCCATCATGCGGCGCCAATTCAACCGTTTGGGCTTTGGTTTCGACTGGGAACGCGAACAGAGCACCTGCCGTCCGGAGTATTACCATTGGGGTCAATATCTCTTTAAACGTATGTATGAGAAAGGTTTGGTCTATCGCAAGAAGAGCTTTCAAAATTGGTGTGAAGAATGCAACACCGTGCTTGCCAACGAGCAGGTGGAAGACGGACGCTGTTGGCGTTGCGGCACGGAAGTGATCCAAAAAGATCTGGATCAATGGTATTTCCGGATCACCGATTACGCGGAAGAATTGCTCGATTTTTCGGGAGTCATCGATTGGCCGGAGCGCGTCATGACCATGCAAAAGAACTGGATCGGCAAGAGCTATGGCACCGAGATCCACTTCCTTTTGGAACATAGTGAAGCGGTCATCCCGGTTTTCACCACGCGTCCGGACACCATCTTTGGAGTCACCTTCATGGCGCTGCCTCCGGAGCATCCGCTGGTGCAGAAGTGGCTGGCGGATGATCCTGAGAACAAAGAACTTCACGAGTTTTGTCACAGGGTGATGAACGAAGATAAGATCTCCCGCAGTTCCGCTGAAACCACCAAAGAAGGCGTGTTCACAGGCAGATATTGCATCAATCCCCTGAATGGAGACAAGGTCCAGATCTGGATCACCAATTATGTGCTGATGGATTACGGCACCGGTGCGGTGATGGCTGTTCCCGCGCACGATCAACGCGATTTCGATTTTGCAGTTAAGTATAATATCCCCATGAAGATAGTGATCCAGAATCCGGAGCAGTCGCTGGTTCTCAGCCAGATGAAGCAAGCCTATGTCGAACCCGGGATCATGGTCGCTTCGGCTCAATTCGATGGCATGGACAGCCTTGCTGCCAAGGACGCGATCTCGCTGTGGATCGAGGAGCAAGGACTTGGTAAACGCACTGCCACCTACCGTTTACGTGATTGGGGAATCTCCCGTCAACGCTATTGGGGCAATCCCATTCCGGTGATCCACTGTCCCTCCTGCGGCATCGTTTTAGTGCCCGATGAAGACCTTCCCGTCCTGCTTCCGGATAACGTGCAGGTGGGGAAAACCACCTCCAATCCGCTGCTTTCAGTGCCCGAATGGCTGAACGTGGAATGTCCCAAATGCGGCCAAGCCGCACGCCGCGAGACAGATACGATGGATACCTTCGTGGATAGCAGCTGGTATTATGGACGCTACACCGATCCGCACAATGAGGAGCGTCCCTTCGACCCTGCCAGGGCTAACTATTGGCTGCCCGTGGATCAGTACATCGGTGGGATCGAACATGCCTGCATGCATCTGCTCTACGCCCGCTTTTTCCATAAATTCATGCGAGATCTGGGGTGGGTAAATTCGGATGAACCCTTTGCCCGGCTTTTGACTCAGGGGATGGTGCTCAAAGACGGTGCCAAGATGAGCAAGTCCAAGGGCAATATGGTTGACCCCCAATACATTATCGATCGCTTTGGCGCCGACACCCTGCGTGTCTTTCTGCTCTTCTCATCCCCTCCCGATAAGGACGTGGAATGGAGTGACGACGGTGTGATGGGTTCATTCAGATTCCTGAATCGCATCTGGCGTTTGATCGAAAGCAATCTTGATGTCTTAAAGCGTGGAATGACGCTGAACGCTGATATTGCAAATATTTCTCCTGCCCTGAAAGAGCTGCTCTACTCATCTCACTTTACGGTGAAGAAATGGCTGGATGATAGCCTGCACAGAAAGCAATATAACACTGCAATCGCGGCAGTTATGGAACATCTGAACCACTGTGTTGCGGTGAAAGACCCAGCGTCTCTTAACGACGACGAACTGGCTGTCTTTGCGGAAGCCTGTGGAATTATACCCCAGCTGCTCTATCCCTTTGCGCCGCATATAGCTGAAGAACTTTGGCATTTGCTGGGCTTCGAGAGCATGGTGCACGAGGGTGGACTGCCCGGCTACGAAGAGAGCTATCTGGTTCGCGACATTATAACTTACGTGATCCAGGTGAATGGCAAGTTGCGGGGAAAACTGGAAGTTCCGGCAGATATTTCTGAAGCTGAACTGAAAAGCAAGGCGCTGGAGCTGGAAAACGTAGCTAAGTCTTTGGAAGGCTTGACTGTGCGCAAGCTGATCGTCATTCCCGGCAAGATGATAAGTATCGCTGCTTCCAGATAATATGCTCAGCGTGTGCGGAGTCAACTGCGCCACGGATTGCCGTGCCTATAAAACCAATTGTGAAGGCTGCAACGAGCTCTGTGGCAAAGTCTCCTGGGCAGAGTTTTATGAACGAGAGGACTGCCCAATCTACGCCTGTGTGCTTTCTCAGGGTTTTTCCAGTTGCAAAGACTGTGGTAAACAGCCCTGCGAGCTCTGGTTGCAGACGCGCAATCCGGAGGCAACGGACGCGGAATTTGAAGCGGATATATCTTCCCGGCTGCGCAATCTCGTAACATACCTGTCAAACCCCTTCAGGGGTGTAATTACATAGCCTGAGGTGGAGTAAAACGGAACCTCAGGTAGCACATGCATAAAGAGTTTAAACCCCGGAGGGGTACCACCCCTCCGGGGTTTATTCTTACTATTCATGTTTACCTGGGGTTCCGCTCCCGCTTCACCCCAGGCTATAGGATGCCACCCCTTCCGGGGTTTTGTCGTTCCCATCTCACCCGAGGCTCAAGCCTCGGGTACAACAGCTTGAAAGCTATGTTACGGGGCAGCGAGGCTCAAGCCTCGGGCACAACAGCCCAGAAAGCTATCTTACTTCTCCTCCTCGGCAGTGACCACATCCGTGAATTTGGAATGCTCTGCAAATCTGGTCAGCTTGAATTTGCCAAAGAAGCTATCCACCATGGAATAGACCACGGGGATGATGAACAGAGTGAGCAGAGTGGCAAAGAGCAGACCGAAGGTAAAGCTGACTGCCAGAGGTCTCCAGGCCTGTGAAGAGGGATCGGAGGAGAATACCAGAGGCAGCATTCCGGCAACGGTGGTAGCAGTAGTCAAAATAATCGGACGCAATCTGGCAGAACCGCTGTTGATGATGGCATGCCAGCGATCGACCCCGGCTTCGCGTTCCGCGTTGATGAAATCGATCAGCAGAATG
>JAKLEY010000152.1 GCA_022711455.1 Candidatus Cloacimonadota bacterium | reverse complement strand
GCTGATTGGCTACAATGCCCACCGTGCGTGTGTTCAGATGGGCAAAGCCGACAATGATGTTCTGAGCATAAAGCGCGTGCGGCTCGAAGAAATCACCGTTGTCCACAATGCTGCGGATGACGTCGTGCATATCGTAGCTCATCCGGGGGTTATCCGGAATGATCTCATCCAGTTCGGGACAGATACGCCAGGGATCATCTTTGGCCTCGATGCGGGGAGCGTCTTCCATGTTATTGGCAGGTAAGTAACTGAGCAGTTTGCGGATATGCAGGATGGCATCCTGATCACTTTCACAAAGGAAATGCGCGTTGCCGCTCTTGGAATTGTGGGTGTAAGCCCCGCCCAGCTCTTCCTGAGTGGTCTCCTCACCCGTGACCGCTCGGATCACATCCGGTCCGGTGATGAACATGAAGCTGGTGTTTTTCACCATAAAAACATAGTCGGTCATAGCCGGTGAATAAACCGCGCCACCCGCGCAAGGCCCCATGATCGCAGTAAGTTGCGGAATCACTCCGCTGGCCCGGGAATTGCGGAAGAAGATGTCTCCATAGCCACGCAGGGCATCCACGCCTTCTTGAATTCTGGCTCCGCCGGAATCATTGATCCCCACGATCGGAACCCCGCTCTTGAGAGCCATGTCCATGACCTTGCAGATCTTAGCAGCATGCATCTCACCCAGACTGCCACCCCGGGAAGTGAAATCCTGAGAAAAGGCAAAAACCGGACGGCCATCGACCATTCCGTGCCCCGTGACCACTCCATCCGAGGGGATCTCGATCTTTTCCATGCCAAAATTGTCGCAGCGGTGCTGCACAAACATATCCAGTTCACGGAAGGTTCCCGGATCAAAAAGCAGGTCCAAACGCTCGCGGGCATTGAGTTTGCCGCCCTTGTGCTGTTTTTCGACCGCCTTATCTCCGCCCAGAGCCAGGATCTTGGCTTCCTTATCGCGCAGTTTCCGGATCGCGTCCTTTGCAGTGAGCATATTAACTCCTTATATCTTATACTTTTTCATATACTTAAGCTAAGCGGACAGGGATAAAAGCCCTGATTTTGCAGTTTAATACGATGGCAAATTTCGTCAAGCAGGAATTTTGGGGTGAGTGGTTAATAGGTTAATGGGTTAATGGTGACAGCGCTGGTCGTACTGCAGATCAAGAATTTTCTTGACAGCTTCAGATAATAATGTATCCGGTGAAGCAGTAGAATTATAGGCTGGAGGATAAGATGAAACGTCTTATTGCTGTGATCTTTATCTATTTGCTGGTGGCTACTGTCTTTGGGCAATTGACCCCAATCGAGATCGTGAATAACGCGGAGGAAAGCAACGGAAAAGCGCTGGTGACCAAATTCAGAGATATCATCAGACGCTCTGCAGCATATGAACTGTCCTATGCACAGGAAGAGCCGCATTTTGTGGTCAAAATCACCACCATGGATCGCTATAAGGGTGACCCGGAAGCAGAAGGCATCTCCATAATCTATAACTACATCATTCTGCTTAACATGGGAGACGGCACGCAATTATACTGCTACAGTCAGATCGGCTATGCGGGAAAAGATGTCCTGGATGAAGTAGCCTTCGATATCTACTCCGATCTGGATGAATTTGTGGAGACTTTCAAGAGCTATATGGTCAATAATTGAGTCAGGTTAGGGGGTGCCGATCTCCGAATCGGCAAGTGGATGGGTTTGATTTGCAGATTAGCTTGAAGTCACGTACCGATTCTTCAGATCCGTACCCCGACCCCCGCAGTCACCATTAACACACTAACTCATTAACCCACTAACTTAAAAAACAAATCTCTTGACGTCCAGCCCCCTTTTTGGCATTGGTTACCCTTTAGATTAGAAACGAGGTTTGACACTATGCGACAGATCATCATAGCCGGTAACTGGAAGATGAACAAGGGTTTATTTGAGACCGAGCAGTTCTGCAAAGAGCTGGTTCAATTTGCCACCACTCACCACGAAGAGCGGGTGCGCATGATCATTGCGCCGGCCTTTCCGTTCCTGAAAATAGCCTCCACTTTGCTGCTGGGTCAGCCGGTGGGGATCAGTGCCCAGGATGTTTCCAGCCATGAAGACGGAGCCTTTACGGGAGAGATCTCAGCCTCCATGCTGAGCTCACTGGAAATGCAATTCTGCATCATCGGCCACAGCGAACGGCGTCAGTATCATCAGGAAAGTGACACCGGCGTGCGCGATAAACAGCTGATTTTGCGTGAATACGGGATCAAACCCATCCTCTGCATCGGTGAGACTCTGGCCCAAAGAGACGCGGGTGAGACCTCAGCCGTCCTCATCTCCCAATTGGAAGGCTGTTTCAAAGACGTCCCCCTGGAAAGCGGAGAGGAAGTCATCGTCGCCTATGAACCCGTCTGGGCGATCGGAACCGGACGCACAGCAAGTCCCGCCCAGGCTCAGGAAGCCCATGCCCTGATCCGGAACTGGTTTGAAGAGAACTACAATCCTGAAATTGCAGCAGCCATACACATCCTCTACGGAGGCAGCGTCAAACCCGATAACATCGTTGAACTGCTCTCCTGTCCCGATATCGACGGAGGTCTGATCGGCGGTGCGGCTCTCAAACTCGAGAGCTACGTCCAAATGGTGCAAAGCGCCACCAAACTGATCCAAAGCAGGTAAAAAATGATAGATCTGAAATTCATCCGCAGCAATCCCGAACTCGTGCGCAGCGCCATTTTCAATAAGAACGAAAAAGCTGATCTGGACGCTCTGCTCGCCATTGATGACCGGCGCAAGAAACTGCAATTTGACTTTGACACCCTCAAATCCCGGCAAAACAGCGTCTCGGCTGAGATCGCCAATAAGAAGAAGAACAAAGAGGACGCCGGTGAGCTCATCACCCAAATGAGCAGCGTGGCAGAGGAACTGAAGGGCATTTCCACCCGGCTGGGAGAATGCAATCAGGATCTGGAAAAGCTCCTATTAACCGTCCCGAACATCCCTTTCGAGAGCGTTCCTATCGGCAAAGACGAAGCCTGCAACCGCATCGTCAAACACTGGGGAGAAAAGCCGGCATTTGAATTTGAACCCAAAGACCACCTCAGCGTGGCGGAAGCGAACGACCTTTTGGATCTGCCCCGGGGTGCCAAGATCAGCGGGAGCGGATTCCCCATCTATACAGGCTTTGGGGCCAAACTCGAGCGCGCCCTGATCAATTTCATGCTGGAATTTCATCTCCAAAAACATGGCTACACCGAGCTTGCGGTCCCGCTTCTGGTAAACCGCAAGACCATGACCGGTACCGGCCAACTGCCTAAGCTGGAAGAAGATATGTATCACGTCGGGGAGGACGATCTGTTCCTGATCCCGACCGCGGAAGTTCCGGTGACCAATTTCTATGCCGAGGAAGTGCTGAAGCAGAGCCAACTGCCTGTGAAATATGTGGCCTACACTCCCTGTTTCCGACGCGAAGCCGGCTCCTACGGCAAGGATACCAAGGGTTTGCAACGGCTGCATCAATTCAATAAAGTGGAGATGGTGCGCTTTGTAGAGCCAGAGCAGTCCTATGCCGCGCTGGAAGAGATGCTGAAGGACGCGGAAGACATCCTGCAGGCCTTCGGATTGCATTACCGGGTGCTGGAACTCTGCACCGGAGACCTCTCTTTTGCCTCCGCCAAGACCTATGACCTCGAGGTCTGGGCACCCGGGGTCGGACGCTATTTAGAAGTCTCCTCCGTAAGTAATTTTGAAGCGTTTCAAGCCCGTCGCGCCGGAATCCGCTATAAAGATCAAGAAGGCAAGATGCAATTCGTGCACACCCTGAACGGCAGCGGTCTGGCCACCCCGCGTTTGATGATCGCGCTGCTCGAAACTTACCAGCAATCCGATGGCAGCGTGAAAGTTCCTGATCTGCTCAAACCCTGGCTGGAGCTGACGCTATAGCGCCAATGGCAGAAATAAACCTCAAACGCAATATCATGGTCAGCGGGGTTTCGCGCTTTGCCATTCTGATTCTGGTCTTTCTCACCAGCTGGCTTTCCACCCGCTATCTGGGCGTCACGCTCAAGGGTGAATACAGCTATCTGACTACCCTGGCTGCCTTTATCTGGATGGTTCTGGATCTGGGCATCCACAAGACCTACCCCTGGCTCTTGCGCAAGTATCCCGAAAAAGAGGGTAGCATCTTCCTCTGGACCTACCTCCTCTTTGCGGCAGAACTTATTGTCCTGGGTGGACTTGGCAGCCTGTTCCTGCCTCAATTCAGCAGGCTGATCTCCTATCCTCTGGATCCCGGAATGCTGTGGATATTTGTGGCTTTGATCGCTCTCACCCAGCTTTTCCAACACCTCCAGATGATCTATCTGGGGATCGACCGCGTGGGCACCAACAGCGTCTACCAATTCGGCAACAGCCTGCTGATGCTGATTTTGGTGGCTGTGGCCTTCCTCTTCATCCGGGATGTGGATCGTTTGCGCTATATCCTGATCTCGGCGGATCTGGTGATGCTGCTGATTTGCGTGTTCTACAGCGTAAGTTTCCTGCGCCGCGGCAAGCTCGGAAGCTTTGATCCCGGCTTCATGCTGAAAAGCTATGGCATGGGCTTTCGCGTCTTCCTCTCCTCGCTCTTCATCACGCTCCTGCTCAAGGTGGACGTGGTTATTCTGAAACGGCTGCTGGATTTCGAAGCAGTGGGAATCTACAGCCTCTCCGCGCATTTGGTGGATGTCCTGCAAATGGCTTCGAACGTCGTGGGCAGCCTGCTTTTGGTCAAGCTCACGGATTCCGCCTCGGACGTCGAGCGCTGGATCCTGATGAAAAAGCTCTTTATCCTCTTTTTCGGCTTTCTGGCCATTGCCAATCTGGGCTTTATCATAGTGGGCAAACCCCTGATTGTGCTGATCTATGGAAAGGGCTTCAGCGGCAGCTACAATGCGTATCTCTGGCTGATCCCTGCCAGTTTCGGACTCTCCTTCGGTTCGCTGTTCAATACCTATCTCTGGAGCAAAGGCTTCCCCCTGATCAGCGTGATCCTGCCCCTCTGCGCGCTGCTTTTAAACGTGATCCTGAACCTGCTCTTTATTCCCCTGCTGGGAATTGCCGGAGCGGGACTGGCCTCCAGCATTGCCTATCTGATCTGGTTTTTCCTGATCGTTCTTTATGAACAGAAGCTCTCCGGAGGAGAAATGCTGCGCCATCTCAAACCCTGCCGGCAGGATATCTCTGAGCTGTTTGAGCTAATACTTAAAGAGTTAAGAATCAAGAATTAAGCCGTGCGGCTCGTGGATCCCACCTCGTGCCCCTGCGGAAGATCAACAGATTAACGGCTTAGCAGATTAGGCGCGTGCTCCCCTAATTTACTAACTAATCTTTCCTAGTTGCCTAAGACTTTGGGGGACAGCGAAATAGGAGAAAATACTTCTTGACAAAAACACCTCGTATCTTATTGTTGCATCAGCAAATACGCAAGCAACAAGAA
>JAKLEY010000151.1 GCA_022711455.1 Candidatus Cloacimonadota bacterium | reverse complement strand
GGAAACTGCCGATCTGGGTTCGGACGGTCATCAAGATATCTATCAGATCAATACCATCTGGGGTCCGCTGGAAAACCGCAATTCCGTAAGTATCCTCGGTTTTGACGGCAAGAGGCTCTTCACCCGCAAAAAGCTGGATATCCCCAAAACCATGGAACGCGCTCAGCCCGGTGGAGCGGTTCATGTGGCAACCCGGAGCGGAGCGATTCAGATCGTGCTGATCGACAAGAGCATGGGCTTGCTGGCTCTGAACGGAGATCTGGAGCCTTTACCAAACCGGGTGAAGCTCTTTATCCGGACTCTTTGGGCTGCCCGTGATCTTGATGACGATGGCAATCTGGAATATCTGGTGCAGACAGAAGATGGCTTCTTTGCAATCCTGGATCATAAATTCCGGCTGCGCGCCAGGCTCCGTGATCCTTTCCCCAATGATAGTTCAATACGGGTGGCTGTGGCAGACCGGGGCTTTGCCAAGCCTCCGCTCATTTCAATCAGCCTGAACCGGCATTCACGCTTATACAAATATACACCGGTTTCTCTTCCCAGCCTGATTCAGCGGACCTTGACCGGGTATAGCCTCTGGATAGCGCTGGCACTGCTGTTGGCTCTGTTGGGAATCTGGCTCATTTCCCGCAAGGAACGCAGGGACATCAGAAAACTGCTGACGATCTCAGACCTGGGAGTCCTGGTTTGCCGCAAAAACGGTAAAATAGTCTTTATCAATCCGTTTTTCCTGGAACTTATCAACCACAAAGATGACGCAGAATCGGAGATCCGGCCAAAGCATGTGAAGGACATAGCCTTATTCACGGGGAGCTTCCATAACTTTGTGAAAGCAGGAAACCGGGAATTTGCCATCCAGATAAACTTCCGTTATGCCAAGACGGATCACCAGCTGCAAATGCGCTATCTGCGCTTTGGCTTCCTACGACCCCTCTTCGTGATCACCTGCGCTCCGATCAGCACGCTCCCCGACGATGTGGATCTTAAGCTGCAGTGGGCAGACACAGCCAGAAGGCTTTCTCACAACGTCCGCCGTCACATTTCAAACGTCCTTCTGGCGCTGGATCCGCTGGAGCACCATTGCGAGCAATCTGTGGACAATGCCGAAAACTTCCGCATCATCAAAAGTGAATTGGAACAGGTCAGCGTCTTCACTCATGCTTTCCAGCGCTTTTCGGAGCTGCAGGATTATGACCTTAAACTGCAGGACATCATCCCCTCCGTGGAGCATAGTCTATCCCGCCTGGTTATCCCTGCGGGAGTGATGCTGGTGAAAAACTGGAGCCTGGAATCCGTGGAAGCAGAGATCGAACCGATCCGTTTTGAAGAGGCACTCGCCAACATTTTTACCAACGCGCTCGATGCCATGCCCGGCCGTGGAATCCTGCACATCAGCATCAGTAAATTTCCCCGGCATACCAGCCCCAAAGGAAATCTGACCGTTCTTTTGGAGATCGATGACAACGGCTATGGCATCCCCAAACAATATATGAAGGAGATTTTCCGGCCTTTCTTCACCACCAAACAATCCGGAACCGGAATCGGAATCCCGGAAACCGCCAAGATCATCGAATCCATGCATGGAATCCTGGATATTCAATCGGAAGAGGGCGTTGGCACCACCGTCTCGATCTGGCTGAAAGGAGAATAAATGAAAGATATCCGCGTCTTGCTGGCCGATGATGATCTGATCTACTGCAAATTTGTGAGCGATATTCTGGGCTCCGAAGGCTTTCTGGTGCAGGTCGCCAACACTGTGGATCAGGCATTTAAGGCTCTGGCCGGCAACAGTTTTCAGATCATGCTGCTGGATATGATGTTCCCCGCTCTCAGTGATGGCTTTCAGCTTCTGGATGAAGTGCACGAAAACTTTCCGGAAACGATCATTCTGATGATTTCTGGCTCAGGGCAAATTCCCGATGCGGTGACTGCCATCAAAAACGGAGCCTTTGATTTTCTGCAGAAACCGGTTCCACCAGAGCAATTGCGCCTGCGCCTGCGCACTCTGGCTGCCTACATCGAATCCCAGCGGAAAGCGGAAGCCTTCGCGAAAACTGCCATCGGTATGATCGGCTCGTCTGGTGCCATGCAACAGGTTTTCGACAGCATCCTGCGAGCCTCGCGCTACAATTCCCCCGTCCTGATCACAGGTGAAACAGGAGTAGGCAAAGAATTGGCTGCCCACGCCATCCATCGCCTCAGCAGTCATGGTCTGAAGAGCATGGTTTGCATCAATTGCGCTTCCGTGCCCAAAGAACTGTTTGAAAGCGAACTCTTTGGCTATGAACAGGGTGCTTTCACGGGTGCCTTGAAGAACCGCAAGGGCTATTTTGAATTTGCCAACGAGAATTCACTCTTTCTGGACGAGGTCACTGAACTGCCCTCCTCGGTGCAGGCCAAGCTTTTGCGGGTGATCTCCGAGGGCGAGATCCAGAAGCTGGGTGGCAAGATCCAAAAGGTCAACACCCGCATCATCGCTGCCAGTAACCGTGATCTGGCCCCGCTCCTGGAATCGGGTGAACTTCGCGAAGATTTCTTCTATCGGCTGAACGCGCTCCAAATCGTCATTCCTCCCCTGAGGGAACGCAAGGATGATATCCCTGATCTGGCACGCCACTTCAGCACAGACTTTTGTAACCGCAACAACATCTCCCCCAAGGAGATCAGCTTCCAGGCCATGAACTGGCTCTGTGAACAGGATTGGCGCGGAAATGCCAGAGAACTGCGCAGTGTGATCGAGAGGGGTGTGATTTTTGCCAAAAACGATCACCTCACAGTGGCTGACCTGCTGGGAAACGATCATAGCTCATATACTCCTGAGGAAAAAGAAGATACTTCATTACATTCGGTGGTGCGCCAATTTGAAAAATCTTATATCGAATACAGTCTACGGGCTCATAATGGCAATGTCACCCACACCGCAAGTGCTTTAGGCATAGATAAATCCAACCTTTTCAAAAAGATCTCACACTACCAGATTAACATCAAAGAGCAGCTCTAACCCGCATTTCGGGCTCTGTGGCAATATCTACACCCCTTAAACAGGGACTTTTTGTTCGTAAGCACCTATCACATAGCGCTTTACTCTCCTGATCCCGAATTGGCTCTCATCGTGCTTCTAAACTTAGCAGGAGACGGTGGATCGATGCCTCCCGAATTGCTTTGACCCGCCTTGCTCCTGATTGGCACTTGTAGGATATATAGATGTCCCCGGGGTGTGATGCCTGGTGTGTGTGGGAAATGCTCAGTTTTGGGTCCTGCGATCCCTCATTGCGGATCGCTCTGGCTTCAATTCTATGGGTTAGGCCTGAAAGCCCGGATTAGTCCGGGCTTTTACTTTTTGCCCGGCTTAGCCTTGTTGCCGGCGCGGATTCCGCTATATTATCCTCAACAGAGGTATTTATGGATTGTATATTCTGCCAGCTTGAACCCGGGAAAAGAATTCTGGAAAACGAAGATTTCTTTGTTATAGAAGATAAACGCCCGGTGACCATGGGCCATCTTTTAGTGATTTCCAAGCGTCACTTTGAAGATTACTTTGGGATCAGCGCGACCGAAGCAGCCGCTTTGAGCCGGATCGTGAGAGCGGCAAAAGACTATTTGGATGACCTTTACGCCCCGGCTGCCTATAATCTGGGAATGAATTGCGGTCAACACGCCGGGCAAACTGTCTTCCATTTTCACCTCCACCTGATCCCCCGTTATGCCGGAGACAATAAAGGCAGAAACAGCTTGCGGGGCTTAAGAGAATACATCCGGGAGATCTTATGAAGACCATGTATATTGTGCTTTGCGCGCTCATGCTTGTCCTGTTCTCAGCTCTTTACGCTCTGGACACCACCTCCACCCAGCCGGGAAAACTCGCAGTGAAGATCAAACCGGAATTCAGGCAGTCCCTGCAAAAAGGGGAAGGCAGAACCGGCATTGCGGAACTCGATCAAGAGCTGAGAATCCTTGGAGTCAGTTCCATCAAAGCGCGATTTCAAACTGACCCCCGCAAGTCTGCCTCCAGCGAGCTTGAATTGTGGTTTGAGCTGCAGTTCTCAAGTTCCACTCCACCGCAGGCTATAGCAAACTCCCTTGCCGCCAATCCCTTTATCAGCCACATTGAGCCCATCTATATCGACCGGATCCTGGAAGCTCCAAATGATCCCCTCTATCCCTCCAGCCTGAACTATCCCTTCCTGCAGGCAGAGGAAGCCTGGAATATCCACAAAGGAGAGCTGGGCAGCCAGCAAGTGATCATAGCAGTGGTTGATACAGGCAGCAACTGGACTCATCCGGACCTGGCCGGGAACGTCTGGAACAATCAGGGCGAGGATGCCAATTCCAACGGTTACACCATGTATTTCAACGGCTCTGCCTGGGTGATGGATGCCGGGGATCTGAACGGAATCGATGATGACGGCAATGGCAAAGTCGACGATCTGATCGGCTGGGACTTTATGCTGAACGCAAATGGTGACGAGGCGATCAACCCCTCTGACGCGGGCAGCCATGGCACGATCGTTTCCGGTCTGGCTGCCGGGCGCACTAACAACGGAATCGGGATCAGCAGCCTCTCCTGGAATCTGACTCTGATGCCGATCTCCTGCACCTATCCCGGACAAGCCGGGTATATTTTCAAGGGATATGAAGCAATCATTTATGCGGCAGAGAACGGTGCCGACGTGATCAATTGCAGCTGGGGCAGCACCGCGTTTTCCCAGGCTAATAAGGACGCCATAGACTACGCTTACTCCCTGGGAGCTGTTGTAGTGGCAGCTGCCGGAAACTCGAACAACAGCATCCCTCTCTATCCCGCGGCCTATCCGAAGGTAGTGGCAACCGCGGCTTTACTGAATGACGGCACAAAATGGAGCGGATCCAACTTCGGTGGCTATATCGATGTAGGCGCGCCCAACCAATCCGTGCAATCACTCTCCGGAGCAGGCTACACCCTGATCTCAGGAACCACTTCCTATGCCTCCCCCATCGCCTCAGCCCTGGTGGGGCTGGTCAAATCCTACCATCCGGGCTGGACGCAGGAACAGATCATCAACCAGGTCAAAGCCAGTTGCGTGGATATAGATTTCATGAACCCGGGCAAGGCTAACCTCTTGGGAGAAGGCAGATTGAATGCGTATAACGCCCTCAGCATGATCGACCCTCAGGTCGATCAGGAATTGGCTTTGGCACTGTTTGAACTGCGCAGCCCCACAGACAGCAATTCAAACCACGCGATCGAACCGGGAGAGACTTTCTCGCTCAATCTCACCCTGCGGAATTATGCCTTTGGAGTTGGCGCAAACAGCGGTCTGTTCACCCTCAGCAGCTCCAATCCAAACGTCACGATCACCAACAATTCGTTCTCCCGCGCCATCCCACCGGATGAATTCTTCAGCCTGGATAACGCCTTTTCGGTCACGGTCTCCCCCACAGCCGTCTCGCAATTCGTAAGCTTCACGCTGACCTGCAGTTCGGAGGTCATGATAGCCTCCGGAGCCAGCCTCAGTTTTCAGGTCCTGATCCACAACGGCGGGATCTTTGTCTGGGAAG
>JAKLEY010000150.1 GCA_022711455.1 Candidatus Cloacimonadota bacterium | reverse complement strand
AGTTGCCCTCGGCGGACGTCTCTTTGATGTCGATTTTGAAGATACCAGCCTGATGGCAGAACAGACCTTCTCGCTGGGGCATGCCTTTACCCTTGTGAGTGACATTCATTCCCAGATCTATTTTGGCTACAGTGGGAATCTCTATCGCCTCAGCTATGATGAAGAAGATCCGGAAGACGCTTTGGGTGTTGATTTGGGAGCAATGGCCATTCTTCACCAAAGGACCAGGCTCGGTTTCTCTGTTCAGAATATCAACCAACCCAAAATGGGCAATCAAAACCAGATCGAACTCCCCCGCAAACTCGCCATGGGCGTTTCTTACATCCCCTACGACGGGGTGACCACCTCCATCGAAATGCGCAAGGATTTTGCCAATGAAACTGAATTTATGGCAGGAGTGGAAGCGCAGCTCTTTGAACCGCTGGTGATCAGAGCCGGGGTGCATCAAAACCCCACCAGCTGGAATGCCGGCGCCACCTTTAAAGTGCGTGGGATCAACATCGATTACGCGTTCTCCAGCCATGCCGTGTTGGACGGAACTCACTATTTCAACCTGGGTTACAAATTCTGAGAATAGGAGTTTGGAATGAATAAAATGATCCCCGCATTCATACCACTGGCCTTCGAATTGGTGCGGCACCTGCGTCGCGATGCCAGTCACAACAGTAATATCAAAAGAACCGATAAAGCAGCTGAAAAGATCGCCACCGTGGAGCACCTGCTGGTTCGTCTGGAAAAGAAGGTCCAGCTCAACCGGGAAGTCTATATGAAGATAGCAACGCGCGTGATGATCTGGCTGGGTGTCAACTCTGCCATTCTGATCCTGGTGCTGCTCAAGGTCTTTGGCGTGTTCTAAAATACCTTCTGATCTATATCTCAATATAGCCCCGGAAACGGGGCTTTTTTCGTAACATCGGCTTCAGCCTGTTTTAAACCCCGGCCGGGGTTAATTGGTTCCCAAATCCCTAATCCCTAATCCTTATTACTTCCCTCCCTTAACGCTGTCATTTCCCTGCTCCAAGCGGTTTGAAAGCGGTTAGCAAGCGGTTAGCAAGCGGTTAGCAAGCGGCATGACAGGGTTATGATCAGGAAGGAATCTGGCGACGCGCCGATTCGGAGATCGGCGTCCCAAAACCGCGCTGCTTAATTCTTAACTAATCCCGGTTCTGCTTCACAAAACTGCGGGTTAAAAAGCCATTTACGGTCTTAAGCCTGATGAAATAGGGTCCGGGAGCCAGACCGGAGGTGTCGATCCTTCCCTCGGAGTCAAGCAGCAGAGGCTGGATCTGTCCCCTCAGATTGAAGATCCTGAGTTCCCAGACCGGTTCTTTGCTGTCCAGACGCAGGAAGAGTCTGTCCCGCACGGGGTTGGGATAGACGCTGAAAACGGGGACGGGTTGGATCAGATCCTGGTTGGAGACCGGATTATTAAAAGTGAAGAGCAGCGGTTCTCCTCCATAGCTGATCCTGATGGTGACCGTGCTCCAGTCCTGAGGGCAGTTAATTCCCTGTGCCGCAAAGCTTACCGGCTGCTCAAAGCCGTTCAGACTCAAAGGTAAAAGCGGCACCGGGCTCCCGGAATCTACCGCAGCCGTCAAGGAAACAGGCGCGTTAGCATCAGAGTCACTATAGATCACCATAAGGTTAAGGCTGCCGTTTGCCCAGCTGCAGACAGGATTGCTCAGAGTGGGCTGGGAGCTGTTTCCACTCAGTAATTGCGGTTTCAGCAGGAGCTTGGCACCTGGGGTGCTATCGGCAGTGGTGTTCCCGCTCACCAACGAGATCTTGCTGGTGATGGCTGAAGTGAGCAGAAGGGGATATTGGGGGTTGTACCAGGAACTGAAATCGGGATTTGCCAGCAGGTCGCTGAGGTTGCAGGAAAGCGTGAGCGTACCGTTGGCGGCGTCGATGGAATGGGTGATCTCTCCGATCAGTTCCAGATCGCTGGTGGCTGTTCCCGTGATCTTGTAGAGCCCGGGAGCGATCACACCGGAAGCAGTGAGGGTATACATCAGCCCAAAGACAGGGGGATTGCTGGCGGGATCGGCATTGGGATCCACGAAGAAGCCCATGTAGGAATAGAAAGTGAGCCCCGAAACCACGGGGAATTCGTTGGAATTGTTTTTAATGGAGTAATATAGCTTGGTTTCCGAAAAGGTGATCTTGGTCTGGAGGATATCCAGGAAGGTTTCGGGAACCGCGGAATCACCCTGGGGGTCGTTCTCCAGCAGCGTGAAACGGCTGTGGTTGGGAGTGCTGGTGCTGTTGGGAAGATAGATGGGGTTCACTCTGGTATCAGGAACCGTGCTGCGATAACCTACATAGGCGTGAGCAGGGTTGTTCAGGATCCCGCTTTTCCAGGAGGGGAGGCCGAGATAGGGAGTGGTTTCAGCGCTGGCGATCTGGTTAGCGGAATTCAGGTAGTAAATGCTTTCCGCACGGTTGCTGTTCGTGAGGGCAAGGACACTTGTGCCGTTCATTCCGGAGCTGTAGGTATTGCTCAGGTCCTGAGCCCGTAACCATAAAGGAAGCAGCGCGATAAGGCAAAAAATACTGATCAGGATATGCTTGTACATAGTTTTCTCCTAAAATTGAATGCCAAGGATGGCTGAATAGGTTTGATTGCGCAATTCGGCGGGGTCACCCATGCTGTGCGTGGGAAGCAGAAGATAGTCCCAGCCCAGGGTGAAACGCAGCTCCAGACTGAGCTTCAGTTTGCCGGAATAGTGCAGGGCAGAGCCATAGATCAGACTGTAGTCGAACATATTGATTCCTTTCAGATCGGAACTTTCGTTCACCTCGATCTCTTCATAATCCCCATTCTGGGGCAGCCAGACGGTGCCGTCCAGTTCGTGATAGCCGTGGATCTTCAGGCTCATGGCAGTGCCCAGAATGGATTCCAGCGCCAGTTTCTTACCGCGGATGGCACGCAGCTTGAAGAGCACCGGGATCTCCAGATAATCCAGATCATAGCGGACATTCATGATAGCTGGTTTTTCAAGCTCCTCTCCATCCACCCGCAGTAGCGTGATCTGTTCCCGGGATCCTTTTTGGGAATAGAGCAATTCATAACCAACCTTAAACTGAGGCAAGACCTCCATGTCCAGCCATGCTCCCGCAACAAGACCGGGACGTAGGGCAAGCTTGACCTCATAATCTCCGCTCTGATCAGGAATGCCGTAGTGCAGGGACATATTCAGACCGGCTTTGGTGCCATAGGTTAGGGGAGCATTCTGCGCCAGCAGCCCCCCCAGACCAAGCATCAGAAATAATATAAACAGCCTATTGATCATTACATTTCCTTATGCTTTGCCGTGATCAGTTCCTGCAGATACTGCGGCAAACCTGTTTTCTCCTTATAGACGGTATCAGAGGGATAGATGGGAGGAAGCAAAGCCAGTTTGACCCGGATCGGATGGATGTGATTATCGATCTCAAAGATGCGCCAGGTGTTTTTGATTGCAAAGGGAAGGATGACTGCTCCCGCCATTTGAGGCAGCTTCAGACTTCCGGCTTTGAATTCCGCGATAATATCGCTTTTGGCTCTGGTGCCTTCCGGGAAGATCACGATCGGATTTCCCGCTTTCATCACGGCAGCGCTTTCCTGAAAAGACTTCATGGCCTCGCGGGCGTTTTGCCGGTTGATGAAAACGCAGGGTAGCTCTCGCATCCAGTGATAGATCGCGGGCACTTTCTTGAGCTCCTGTTTGGCAATGAAACCCAGAGGGAAACCGGACCAACCCATGATCGCGGGGATATCGAAAAAGCTCTGGTGATTGCCCACAAGGCAGAGGTTACGTTCCTCCGGGATGTTTTCCAGCCCTGTGATCTCGACCCTGCTTCCGGTGGATAGTAAGGTCACCTTTGCCCATATGGTGACTACAATGTAGACGAATTTACGGTTGACTTTGTGAGGCAGAACGTAGTGCAGGATATAGTAGGTGATAAAAGCCAGAAAAGCCAGCAACATAAAAAAGATGTAAAAGATTTTCCAGAGCAGGGTGAGAAACCAGTTCACAGGCAAAGTCTCCTTTGGATATGTAGTAGCCCGGATTTGCGTGTTTCAGCAGCATTGGCATGCTGAACTTCGGTAGAGCAGGATACCGATCCTGCTGTGTGTTTCAGTTCAGCAGCATTGGCATGCTGCTCTACGCTTAATAGCTCAGATTGACCCATTCTTCATAGACCTTATGCAGGGGAGTGACCCATCCCTTTCTTTTGAGGGCATAGTCGATGGTGCTCCAATAGAGCTTGCCCCAGCCGGGGTAGTCCACAGGGTCAAAGGTGGTGTTGTGCCAAAGTAAAGAGAGATGTGATTGGTATTTCTCTGCCCGGTCGATCAGGCGCTTCAGATTTCTTGAGGCGTTGATCAAAGACAGGTTCATGGCTTTATCGGACAGGAGGGTCGTGTCCATGACGATCAGCGGGATCTCCAGCACTCGGAAGGGTCGGTTTTCATCGATATTAAAGGGGAAGAAGGGGAATGATATTCCCGCCCGGAAGCCCAGATTTTCCCAGTAGCCCATTGTGGAATCGTATTTGATCCCTGCTTTTTCGAGGATACTGAAGCTGATCTGGTAATCAAAATTGAGATAATGAGACCTGTATCCGGTAGGATTGAATCCCATGTTACGCAGGGCTTCCAGTTCCTCCAGCACTTTGTTCAGATCAAAAGCTGATTCCGGGGATCCGTGGAGTCCGATCTCCTGCTGGCCGAGAGTATCGATGATCTGCTCACGGGCCATCACATTGGTGATATAATTCTGGCGCGGATCACTGTTATCGGATCTTGCCATCAAAAACCAGGTGGAACTGACTTCGGTTCCTGCTTCCTGGTTTGAGATGTTCTTCACGATCCGCCAGGGATTGTGGATCAGATTCTTGTGAATACTGTGGGCAAAGATCTTGTATAGCGCCGAAATCGGACGCTTGGGCAGAGTTCGCAGATTGTATTTCAGGTTTTCCACCCGCTGTTTTTTATCCCAGAAATCCCAATAATCGATATCATGCGAGAGCGAGACCACAAAGCGTTTATTATCAGACCAATTGATGTCCCTTACAAACTGCGGGCAAAATTGGCTCATGGCGTAGAGCAGGATCTGGGCATAGACATCCACAACCGGCACGTCCGTGAAATCCCAGCGGTATTGCAGGGATTGTTTGAAATCGACCCTTCCGCGTCGCACCCCGTGGTGTGCCAGAATGTACTCGTGCCAGCAGGACATGAAATAGAATCCGCTGGCCACGATATCTTTGCGGATCGTGCAGTGATCAGCTGCCAGGGCAAAGATGTCTCCGCCTTTGGAGAAGAGGAAGGGGATCTGCTCACCCTTGAACTTCGTGAAATTGACCTGGTCCAGGGGGTAGAGTTCGCGGCGGTCGAAAAAACCGATCGTGTCGGGATCCAGATATATCTTGATCGGGACATCCAGGTCGGATTCCGGACCGTAGTAGATCTGCGCGCCTTCATAGTGAGTGCCGTAGACGAAGGTGGGGTTGAGGCGAAGGATATAACAGTACGTTCGCAGGACATGCTCGGCTTTGGGGATATACCT
>JAKLEY010000015.1 GCA_022711455.1 Candidatus Cloacimonadota bacterium | reverse complement strand
TTATTGGCAATATTGCGCACATTCACCGTGAAATTCTGGAATTTTCGCACCTGATATTTGCCTTCCTCTTTGTCATCCCGGTCGTGCATCTCTCCGTCTATCAGATTTATCCGGAGACTGTTACCATTGTCCATCTGAGTCACGGTTCCGCTCCTGGCAAAGACAACTCTGGGAAATCTGGTCTCGCTACGGTCGTAGATGATGATGTCTTTCAACACGTTAACCTGGTTCTCACGAACATAGATGGTGTAGTCCATCACATTCGTGAATTCACCGGCTTTTACGATCGTCATCGGTTTGTAGTATGCGATCTTGACCATCAGGTTCTTCAGCTTGTGATTGGTGTCCGGTAGAAAATAGTGGTTGAAATAGATCATCAAACCGGTTAACATGACCGCTGCTATCATCAAAGGGGTGATCATCCTATAGATGTTGATCCCGCTGGACTTCATGGCAACTGTTTCTCGATCCACGCTCATCCTTCCAAAGGCAAGAATGGTCGCAACAAGAACAGCCATCGGAATAGACAGTGCCAGCATGTAAGGTAAGGATAGCCCAAAGACTTCCAGAACCGTCCAAATATCCAGCTTTTTCTCCAGGATCATGTTCAACAGGTCGATGATTCGATCGATCAATAAAACAAAGGTGACCACTATCAGCGACACGAAAAAGGGTGAGATATGTTCTTTGAGAATATAGCGGGAGAGTATCTTCACTGAGGGCTCCCGATCAGGTGTTTAAGCGCTTCCAGATCGATCACTTGGATGCCGGGGATTTTCCTGGCTTTATCAAGCTTAGAACCGGGCTTTTCGCCAACGACAAGGTAGTCCAGCTGTTTGGATACTGAGCCCATGATCTTGCCACCATGTTTACGGATCAGAGCTTCTGCATCGCTTCTGCTGAGTCCTTGAAGGCTGCCTGTGATCAGGAAACTGCGTCCTTCAAGGCTGTTCGAAAGCTGTTCTTTTCTGTGAACGAAATTCAAACCTAAGGTCTTTAAGTCATCTATCAAAGAAAGGTTATCATCATTTGAAAAAAATGCCTGAATTGAATCCGCAATGCGGGGTCCAATATCCGGAACACCGCGCAGGGATTCGAAATCTGCCTGATTGATCGCATCTATGTTTCCATACTGCTCTGCCAGGACCCTTGCGGTTTTTTCACCCACAAACCTGATCCCTAAAGCAAAGAGCAGGCGATCAAAATTTTGCTGCTTGGAGGCCTGAATCGCATTGATGATATTGTTTGCGCTCTTTTCACCCATTCGATCCAATTTGGCCAGTTCGTCTGAGTTCATACGATAAATATCAGGGATGCTGTGGATCAGATCCTGTTCGATCAAGCGCGACAACAGACTTTCTCCCAATCCGCTGATGTCCATGCCATCACGAGAGGCAAAATGTTCAAGTCGTTTCTGAAGTTGTGCCGGACAACTTGCATTGGGGCAGTATGTTACTGAACCATCCTTTTCCTTGGTCAAGCTGCTCTCACAGACAGGGCAATGCTCGATGAAACGTATGGGTTCTGAATTGGGCAAGCGTTTCTCAGGCAAGGATCTGAGGATTTTTGGGATTATCTCTCCGCTTTTTACGATCAGGACAGTGTCTCCGTAGTGCAAATCCAGACGCGCGATCTCGTCTTCATTATGCAGAGTTGCTCTGGAAACGGTTGAGCCAGAGATATATACTGGCCTGAGATTAGCTACTGGAGTGACGGCTCCGGTACGGCCGACCTGAAACTCCACACTCAGCAATTCGGATAGCTTTTCCTGAGGTTTAAACTTGTAGGCAATGGCCCATTTGGGGCTCTTATTAGTGTAACCAAGCTGCTTCTGCAGTTCCAGTTCATTAACTTTGACCACAATTCCATCGATCTCGAAGGGTAGGCTGTAACGCTGGTTTTCCCAGCTTTGGCAATAGCTTTCGACTTCTGCAATGGTGCGGCAGACGAGGAATTGATCGCTAACCGGAAAGCCTTGTGATTTAAGCCAACTCAATACATCTGATTGAGTCTGAGCCGGGACCGGATTGGCAAAACCAAGCGCATAAAGTGAAGCTTGTAACCGGCGTTTGGAAACCTCAGACCGATCTTTTAGTTTGATCGATCCGGCAGCCGCGTTACGTGGATTTGCAAAGGTTTTTTCTCCATTCTCAGTGCGTTCGGTATTGATCTGGAGGAAGTCTTCACTGGAGATATAGACTTCTCCACGGATCTCAATGGAACCCTGATATAGGATGGATTGGGGAATTCCGGGTATAGTTTTCAGGTTCCGGGTCACATCCTCACCCTCGAAACCATCCCCTCTCGTGGTAGCGTATTGGAGCTGGCCATTTTCGTAAAAGAGATTTATCCCGAAACCATCGATCTTGTGTTCCAAACATAGCTCAGGAAACCTGCCCGCTTCCAGGCTGAGCTTGTTCAGAAAACCGATCAGCTCGTCCAAACTGTAGGCGTTATCAAGGGAGTACATTCGCTGTTTGTGTGGGATAACCTTAGCACCCGGACTGAGGTCCTTGCCGACAGTTTCCAGGCTGTTGCTATCTTCTCCAAGTGTGCGTTCCAGCTCTTTGATCCTGCGCGCCAGCATATCATATTCATAGTCGCTGATTATAGGATTGGCCAGCTCGTAGTAGAGCAGGTCGTGCCGCTCTTTTTCCTTGCGAAGCTTGATCAGTTCTGCAAGAAGCAGGTCTCTATCCATCATGAGAGTTTATAGAATTCCGGACGTCTGTCAGCAAGCACATCGTTGAAAGGACTCACTGATTTATCCAGGGCAAGATTCGGGTTGATCAGCACAGTCGCAAGTTCTTCGCTATCAGTAGCGAGACGGATCAGGATCTCTCCTTTATGACCCAGGATCTGGCTCTGACCCGTGAAATACTCGCTTTGCGCTCCGTTGGCTTCGGTGCCGATACGATTGGCAGTAATGCTGAAAACCCTGTTTTCCAAAGAGCGTGTCTTCATAGCTTCCTGACACCAGGGCATCACCAGATTGGAGGGATGGCAAACGATCTGAGCACCCAACAAAGATAGGGTTCGCATAGACTCCGGAAACTGCCAATCGAAGCAGATCATCATTCCGATCTTGATCCCGCCTTTGGCTTCCGCTACAAAGAATCCGGTGTCTCCCGGATTGAAAAAGAGCTTTTCCCGGTAGAAAAGATGCGTCTTTCGATATACCTTCAAGCTGCCGTCAGGATTTATCAAGGCACTGGAATTGAAGAGCTTATCACCTGAACGTTCGGCAAAACCGAGAACGATGGAAGAGTCTTTTTCCCGGGAGAGGGTTTTCAGATCAGAGAAGACTTCACTGGTTTCAGGATCCTGGGCTTCGATCTCGTTGCTGTGATTGAAAACATACCCGGATAAACAGAGTTCAGGAAGCACCACGAGGTCTGATTCAAGGGTGCTCAGCAGTTGTCTTATCTGTCCCAGGTTAAAAGTTACGTCACCCAATTTGGGTTCAAATTGCAAAACTGAAACACGATACATGGTTTACTCCTTGGGATATAAGGGTTTGATCACCCGGTCCAGAACTCCCTGAACTTTCGAGATCGTGAGACCGTAGTTCGTGATAGGAACACCTCTGCGCTGGGCTTCAATGATCCTGCGGTTCATTTCCATGGGGTTGATCATACAGCCTCCGCAATGGATGGCCACGGCAAACTTTTCCAGATCTTCAGGGAAATCGTGCCCCGCGAAGACCTCGAACTGCAAATCCTTTTTGGTAAATTCTTTGATCCAGCGTGGAAGCTTGTTGCGCCCGATGTCGTCTTTCTGAACATGATGGGAGCAGGCTTCCGCGATCAGGACACGGTCTCCGTCTTTAAGCTCGTCCAACCTGCGGATGCCGGTCAATAAAGTATCCAACTCTCCCTTGTATCTGGCAAAGAGGATGGAGAAAGTGGTCAGAGCAATACCATCGGGTGTTTCTCTGTTGACCTGCTCAATTGCCTGAGAATCGGTGATAACCAGATCAGGAGGCGTCTTCAGGGCTGCAAGAGCATCCTTAAGCTCGGTCTCTTTCACGGTCAGTACACAGGCATCGTGATCCAGGAGATCACGCAGGACTTGAACCTGTGGCAGAATCAACCTTCCCTTGGGAGCGGCAGAATCAATCGGCGCAACCAAAATGACCATGGCTTTTGGTTTGATCAGATCCCCCACCAGAATCCTATTCTCTGTGAGGTATTTTGGAGCAAGCTTGATCAGTTCATTCTTGGCCTCGAGAATGGCAGTCCTATCCTTGGCAGAGACAGCCACATGTTTGATCTGGTGCAGTTCGCAGTATTCAACTGAACTCGGATCAGGTTGTCTGAGGTCGGTTTTGTTAAAGATCATCAGAGCGGGGATGTCCATCTCTTTGATACGCTGGAGCATGGAAAGCTCTGCCTCATTGAACGCAAGGTTATCACTCACAAAGAGGACAATATCTGCTCGGTAGAGTATCTTTCTGGTGGATTTAACACGCATCTCTCCCAGCTCCCCGGTGTCGTCCACTCCGGCTGTATCATAGAAAGTTACAGGCCCCAAAGGGAGCAGTTCATAATGCTTATCAACCGGATCTGTAGTAGTGCCAGGAACTTCTGAAACAATTGCTATATCCTGTCCCACCAGTGCGTTGATCAGGCTGGACTTTCCGGCATTGCGTTTTCCGATCAGGGCAATGATCAGTCTTTCGCCACGAGGTGTTGTGCTCATAACTTCTCCATGGATCTGGGTAGAATTGTGCTCGAGTCTTTTGTGAGGTGCCAGATGCTTTGCTGACGCACCGGCGCATAGCTGAGGCGGTGGATAGGGGAGGGGCCGAACTCGGTGATGGCGTCCAGATGCTGCTTTGAGCCATAGCCTTTGTTTGAGATAAAGCTGTAAGATGGATACTGGGCGTGAAAACCCTGCATCAGTCTGTCCCGGTGGACCTTGGCCAGGATCGAAGCTGCAGCAATACAGCCATGGATGCTATCTCCCCTGATAACGGTTACACACTTGTTAACTGCTGAACGGGGAGGGATATTGCCATCGATCAGACACAAGCGTTCAGGCTTTCCAAGTGCCTCAATGGCACGCCGCATTCCTTCCAATGTTGCTTCCAGAATATTATGTTCATCAATGTATTTGTGGTCCATGCTGATGACAGACCAGGATTCGGCATCTGCAATGATCTGGTCAAACAACAAGTCCCTTTGCTTTGCGCTCAGCTGTTTGGAATCGTTTAGCTTTTCCAGAGGATGCCGGTATGAGAGGACGACTGCAGCCACTACCACCGGTCCTGCCAATGCCCCACGCCCCGCTTCATCGACTCCGACTGGAGCTAAAGTTCCCAGTTCCAGATCGTTTTGCAACAATTGATTCATCACTTTTCTCTCTGTAACACAAAAAAGAGTCTGGGGTACTTCTCGTCCAGAGGACTGTGCCGTTTCTGGATCAGGTTGTAAGGGGTATCAGTCGTATGGATAGCAGTAAGTGTAAGAGGGGAGACGTCGATCAGGGAGAGTAATTCCGGGAGACGATATACTCTCTGGATGTGGTTTTCAGCTTCCAATTCATAGCCCAGTGGGGTCTTTCTGAAATGAAAGAGGTGCGATTTTTGCAGACCGCTAAACTCCTCATATTCAGCGTGGTGCACCAAATACCCGGCAGAATCTTTTGTAAAGTTCAAACAATCGGCAAAGTTCTCTTCGCTGTTCAGAAGCGTCGAGATATCAAAGATAAAGAGTCCGCCCGGTTTGAGAGCCTTGGACACGTTCCGGAGGAGCGTTGTGATCTCACTCTTTTTCTGAAGATAATTAATGCTGTCAAAGAGACAGAGCACGAGGTCATAATCCAACTGGGGCAAGGCTTCGGTCATAGAACGAAGAAAAAGCCTGGGTCTGAAGATTTTGCCTTCAGCTTCGCTCAGCATCTGCCAGGAGGAATCACAGGCATCAACCGCATAGCCATCGAAGACCAGAAGACCACTTATGTTGGCTGTTCCACAGGCGAGCTCCAGAATGCGCCGCGGTTTATCCTCTCCATATTTCTTCTGCCATTTGAGCAGTGAACGAATCCAAAGCTCGTAATCCACGTGCGACATATAGTTGTCATAAATGCGGGCAAAGAAAGAATATGCAGGGTTTGATAAGCTGTCTTCACCGCTTGTTTGATATCCGCTTGGGGAAATAGTAAAATCTGGTGAGAGCATACGTTCTGCCAAACGGAAAGTGTTATGAGCGCGCTCAAGCTGCAGAGTATCCGAACACATACCCAGATTGAGATTCAGAGATGGGATCTGATGTTCCAGATGCAAAATCTGCGTATCCAGAAATCTGGCTTTGACCAGATAAGAGATCAAGGCCTGATTTGAACTGAGCAGGATGGAGTCATGATCGTCTTGCCAGTGAGCCGCGGATTCATGCACATGCAGATTTGGCTCAGATGGCATCTCCTCTCCGCGCAGTTTACTGAATTGGAGATTTCGCGTGTTAATCCAGGGACATTTTTTTACACTCTGAATGGAGCCATCAAGAATTTTAAAGCGTGAATTGGTATAGAGCGTCGGTGATTCCTGCCCTGATGACCAGATCTGATAACTGCGCAGACTGTCAAAGAGCAGCAGAGAGATTTCTCCCGAACTGATCGCATCCTTAATCTGAGACAGACCTTCAAGGTCAGTGATCTGTCGGTATTCATAAATGGGAGGTTCACCCAAATCGCTGTAATCGGCTTCTACCGGGGGGGAAGCAGGAGAATAGATAATAAAACTGGTGGTGTCCCGGTTTTCGTTTTCCGCGGAAGACGAGAACGGCATCCAGCCCTGAGGATGGTAGAACTTGAGCGCTAACCTGAGCACCGCTAAATGCTCAGGCGCATAAATTCCGATTTTCATGTGTTAATGAACTGGCTTCTTATCGCTTGCCCCGGGCTTCACCAGTTCGTGGTTCTGAGCGCAGAGGGGGCAGACTTCCGCATCCCAGACCGGAATATCGAGGCTGAGCAGGGCTTCGAAGCTGATCCCAAAGTCTACCTTTCCACCGCTACGGTCAACCAAAGCTGCAACTACAACAACTTCGATCCCTCTGTCCTGCATGCATTTGATCACTTCGAAGACGCTGCCTCCGGTGGTGACTATGTCTTCGATCACTGCAACTTTCCGTATAGCTGCGAGGTCAAAGCCGCTGCGGATGGTCATTTGTTCATCCTTGCGCTGGGTGAAGATAAAATCCTTGGCCAGGATACGTGCAGTCTCAAAAGCCAGCGCGATCCCACCGTAGGCGGGCCCAACGATCGCGTCGAATTCAAACTTTCCGATGCGCTCAGCCAGTTTTCGGCATAGCATTGCGGCAGATTCAGGTTTTTGCAGGATCCTGATCTTTTCCACATAGTTTCCGCTGTGCTTGCCGGAGGTCAGAAGGAAATGTCCTTCCAACAAAGCTCCTGAGGCTGAAAGCAATTCACTCGTGAAGCTTTCATCTCCCAGAGATTCCAGAATACGGGAAGCGCTTTCTTCGTCGCTTGAAGGCACCTGCAGCTCGATCCGATACATATCGGCAGCAACCGTTGGGTAGATGCCCATCATGCGTTCATTCAGCAGATAGACTTTGAACCCGGATTCCTCCAGTAAAGCTTTGGCCAGCTCTGCTTCAAAGATATTATCGTATGAGGCGATAGTGATTAAACTTTCTTCCATTTTGATCTCCTTAACTAATTCACAATCAATCTGTTCGTGACACATTCACCAATAATCTGATCAAGCCGGGAACGCATCAGTAATGATTGATATGGGGAAAGATCAGGCTGATCTCCCGGGCTGCATGATCAGGAGAATCCGAAGCATGCACTGCATTCTCCGTGATGCCTTCCGCAAACAGTGCGCGGATCGTCCGGGGCTCACGTTTGGCGGGGTCGGTGTCTCCAACCAGCTTGCGGAGGTCACGCACCGCGTTCTCTTTCTCCAGCAGCACGGCAATGGTGTCTCCGGAGCACATGAAATCAAGCAGACGCGGGTAGAACTCTTTGCCCAGATGCTCAGCGTAGAACTGCTCTGCCAAAGCCCGGTCAAAGCGCATGATTTTCAAATCCCGCATCAGAAATGCTGATTCTTCGATCATGTGGATGATTTCGCCGGCGTGTCTGTGCAAGACAGCGTTTGGCTTGATCAGGAGCAGGGTCCTTTGGTTCATTTGGAAGTGTAGACGGTCTCGATATAATCCAGGGCTGCGACTTTGATGGCGATGTCACGATTGAGGACTTGGCTCATTTTGATCTTATGCATGAGGATCTCGGTCCAGATCTCGAAGATCTCGCTGGGTTTAAAGTCAATCCCGGTATATTGTTTGATCATTTCAGGATAGAATTCGTCCCTGTCGGCATCCACTCTGCCCACGATCAATTTATGGCTGTCCGTGCAAAAATCATAGTCTTTGAAACGTACGTCCACAACGGCGTATCCGAGCTTGAGTAAATTCTCAAAATTGATGGTCAAATCGTTTGATGTCAGCATTCTTTATTCTCCTGTTTAATTTTCTTTACAGAAACCATAGAATCTCTACAGTTGTACCCAAGTTATATGGATTATCATTGGCGTCAAGAAGAATATTGAGGACGGGAAGATCATGTCATTATTCAAGCTCAACTCGGAATATACACCCCAGGGCGATCAACCACAGGCGATAGATGCTTTGGTGGAAGGAGTCCGCGAAAACAAAGCGCATCAGGTCTTGTTGGGAATCACAGGATCGGGTAAAACTTTCACCATTGCCAATGTCATCGAAAGACTGGACAGACCTACTCTGGTCTTGTCTCACAACAAAACTCTGGCTGCCCAGCTTTACGGAGAGCTCAAACAGCTTTTTCCGGATAACGCGGTGGAATACTTTATAAGCTATTATGACTATTATCAACCTGAAGCTTACATCCCCGGCAGAGACATCTATATCGAAAAAGATTCGTCCATCAACGAGCAGATCGAAAAGCTGCGTCTGAGGGCAACCATGAGCTTGATGGAACGTCGTGACGTGATCATAGTCGCCTCTGTATCATGCATATATGGATTGGGAGTGCCGGAAGAATACCGTGAAGCTCTGATCCGGGTCAAAGTGGGGGACAAGATCGAGCGGGATGAATTGCTAAAGAAGCTGATCACAGCGCACTACAGCAGAAATGACATAGCTTTTGAACGAGGCGCTTTCAGGGTTCGGGGAGACATTGTAGATATATATCCTGCTTACCTGGAACACTGTTTACGCGTTGAATTCTTCGGAGATGAGATCACTAAGCTCGAAAAGCTTCATCCCATCAGCTACCACAGTCTGGGCGAGGTTGATGAATACCCGATTTATCCCGCGATCCACTTCATTATGAGCGAAGAGAAGATGCACGGAGCGCTGCATTCCATTCAAACCGAGCTGGATGAACGAGTGCAGTATTATCTTGATAATCAGCGTTACGTGGAGGCAGACAGGCTCAAACAACGCACCTCCTTTGATCTGGAAATGATGCGTGAACTGGGATTTTGTTCCGGGATAGAAAACTATTCGCGTCATCTGACCGGGTCTGCTCCGGGGGAGCCTCCCAGCTGTCTTTTGGACTATTTTCCAGAAGATTTCCTCTTTGTTATAGATGAATCGCATGTCACTATCCCCCAAGTGCATGGCATGTATGGAGGTGACTATACGCGCAAGAAAAACCTGGTCGATTATGGCTTCCGCCTTCCATCAGCTTTTGATAACAGACCCCTGCGTTTTGAAGAATTTGAAAAGTACATGCGAAACGTGATCTTTATGTCTGCCACTCCCGCGGATTATGAACTCGGTTTGACCCAGGGTGAGATCGTTGAGCAAGTGATCCGTCCCACTGGTCTGTTGGATCCGGAAATCGAGATCAAACCTGTTAAACACCAGGTCGACGATCTGATCGCACAGGTTCACGAGCGTGTTGCCATGGGTCACAAGATCCTGGTGATGACTCTGACTAAAAGAATGTCTGAAGACCTCACGACCTATCTGAGCGATGCCGGGATCCGCGCCAGATACATGCACAGCGAGATCGATACAATCGAACGCGCCCAGATCATCAGAGGCTTGCGCCTGAACGAATATGATGTCCTGGTTGGAGTGAATCTCCTGCGTGAAGGCATCGATCTGCCCGAAGTCTCTCTGGTTGCAATTCTGGATGCTGACAAAACCGGATTCCTCAGATCTGCCAGATCTCTCATCCAGATCTCAGGTCGCGCTGCCCGTAACGTCCAGGGTAAGGTTGTTCTTTATGCTGATGAGATCACACCTGCTATAGATAAAACTGTTTCGGAGACTAAGCGCAGGCGCATCAAACAGTTGGCTTACAACGAATTACACGGAATAACACCTCAGACCATCAATAAAACACTCGAGCAGATCATGCAGTCCACTGCCATCGCGGAAGGCTATGACAAGGTCGATAAGGCAGAGCCTGTGAGCCCCGGTGACAAGCGTGCGGAATTCATGGACTATCTTGAACTGGACAACAAACAGAAAGTGATGGATCTGCTCACCCGGGAGATGCATCGCGCTGCTGCCAAGCTTGATTTTGAGAAGGCTGCAGAGTATCGGGACCGTATTCTGGAACTGGAGCAATCCTGAGGTACCGGCGCTCGCTGTAGCGCCGAACTCTGAGTTTACGCTGAAGCTCCTGAAACAGGCGCTACAGCGAGCGCCTGTACAAGTTAGTTCGGATCGGCATCCGAACCTACATTGTCATCTCGACTATAACGCACTCTGCAGGCACGCCACAGGCACGCTGCAGGCACAAGCGTGCAGGGAGCGTGCCTGCAGCGTGCCCTAAGCTTGCTCGGGACTGGAAGCAGACAGAGACCATGTAGAGCAGCATGCCGATGCTGCTTGAATGCAGTGGTTTATACAGTTCAGCAGCATTGGCATGCTGCTCTACAGGTAGGTTCGGATGCTGATCCGAACGAACGGTTCAGCATGTAGTCGCATCAGCATGCGACACTACGGGTAGGTCCGGATGCTGATCCGAACAGGGTGCTTGTCACTCTTCACATCCCTGTTTCCGGGTTTGAGAGAAAACTCTACACTAATCCGATCAAAGTCTGCACTTGCGTGGAAGTCTCAATCTCGCTCAGATCTGCAGTGGAGCGTATTGTCTGACCCGACGCGACTTTGTCATAAAGGCTCTCTATAAATTCCGCTGCCTCTGAAGTCTGCTTATATTCGAAACAAGCACCTGATTGGTATTTATGAACCAACTGAGCGGCTTCACCCAAAGTGTTACCCAACAGCAGAATACGGCTGCGGGAACCCAGATATTCAAAGAGCTTGGTGGTCAGCATCCCTTGGTTGCCCTCATAATCGTTGATCAGGAGGATCAGGAGCTCGGCTGAGACCATTTCCTGCAAAGCTTCGTCGTGGCTGAGGAATTCTTTGACCCTCAGGTTCACAGTCTTGATCTCATCGAGTTGCTGTCTGATAGATTCGTCCAGCTTTGTTCCGATAAAGACCAGGTCAACAGCATTCGAGGGGGATAGTTGGCGCAAAACCTCGATAAAAACATCAAGCCTCTGTCCCTCTGTCACTTGTCCTATATACTTAATGCGAAAACGCTCTGCCGTCTGGTAGCTCTTATCCTGGAACCGCATTGCATCATAACCATTGTACAGCACAGTTTTCTTCCCCGCAGGAAGGTGATCGGAGATATACTGGGAGACGATCAGATTTTCGTCTGCTTTAGCCAGAACTTTACGCTCCAGATATCCATGAATCGCTCTGGAAATCGCAGAGGGTGGATTGAGCTTCAGATAGTGAATGTCCAGCCAGGGATCACGGAAATCTGTGATCCACTTGCACTTGGCAGGTCGTTTCAGGATTAATCCGGCAAGATGGGTGGAGTGGGGAGGTCCGGTTGTGATCAGTGCCGTATACTTGTTCTTCAAAAGCTCTGCAGATGCGGCTTTCAAGGCTGAGGGAAGCCAAAAGACACGCATATCCGGAATCACCAGATTCAATCTGATCCAGATCATGGCTTTGCGCAAAAATCCTTCATTATCAATTCCGGAAAGACTACCATAGGGCAGAGCGGTTCTGCCCGGGAAAATTCTGGACCAGGTTTTGGAAAGTCCGACTCTGCCGCAACGGATGATCTTTAGATCATTAGGAAGTTGATCAATTAAAGCGGGATCAAGATGGGGATAGTCAGCACTTTGGGGACAGATTACCGTGACCCCGATCCCTGAACTGATCAGATATGGGATCAGTCGCAACCAGCGTTGGACTGCTGCCCCTCCGCAAGGGGGAAAATAGTAGCTGATCAGGAGAATCCGCTTCATAAACTTAAGATAAATTCAGCCAGGGCTTTCCACGAGAAGTTGGCTTTGTACTTAATGATCTCAGCACTCATCCGGGGGAAATCTTGCTTCTTGAAATAGCTAATAATCTGCTCTGCTAATGCTTCCGGGTCATTTGGCGGAACCAGATATCCGGTGATTCCCTCCAGAATATACTCCCCCAAACCACCGACGTCTGAGGCTATCACAGGGATATTGAAAGCATATGAACTGGCAATTACACCGCTTTGGGTCGCGCTTTTATAAGGCAGGATACAGATTTGACATCGCCGGAAAAACTCTCCGATCTCAGGATCGGAAATATAGCGGAAATGCAGGTCTACAAATCTTTCCAGCTTATTCTCCCCGATCAGTTGATGATATACCTCACTTGTTCCATAAACGTCACCTGCCACGATCAATCTGGCTTCCGGGATCGACCTCAGAACCAAAGGCATAGCCTTCAGCAAGATATCCAAACCCTTGTAAGGCTTGATCAAACCAAAGAAGAGCAGGTTTTTTGTCTCAGTATCAGGTCTAACTATCTGAGAATCTGTATCAGAAGAATAGATAGGGTGAAATGCCAGCACTGTGCGTCTGGAAATCCTGAGGGGAAGCTGTTTGTGGGCATCGTTCAGGCAGTTCTGAGAGAGAACGATCAATTTCTCCGCACTCCGCAGAGCCATGTTCCTGACCAGAGAACCCATGGGCCATTTCTCGTGGCTCTGGATATTATGAGCCAAAAAGAAGATCCTCGTTTTGTTTAATCGTGAACAGATCCAGGCAAAGGACGGGGCAAAGAAGGGCAACCAATATGAGACGATCAGAAGATCAGGAGCATAAGCCCGGATCTCCTTCACAGCCTTGTTCCAGGTCCAGGGTAAATATGGAGTGAAGACTTCCGCAGTTTCCAAATCATTGGCAGCAGACGTATTAGTTTTCTGCTCACCACCCGGGAAGATCAGCGCGGGGTATTGCTTGAGGAAGCTGATCATCTTCACCTGATATCCTTCCTTACCAAACTCACGAGCCAGCATAAAGGCAAATTGAGAGATTCCTCCCCTATAGGGTGGGGCAGGCCCCAGGAATGCGATCCGGATCTTGCTTTCATTGTTCTTATTCATTTTTCCCTTGTGGCAGAAAGGCGGATTTTAGTCAACAGAATTGATGGAGGGTGGCAAAAAGTCCTTTACAAAAAAGAAAGGCTCATTAAACTGGCAAGCAGAAAAATACTAATTTAGGAGTCATCATGACTAAGCTCGGTTTCGATTTCCCATCGCAAATCCGCCAAACTGCCCTCTTCGATCTTGAGGAAAACTGGTATCAGCCACTTTTGGCCAATCTGAAAGGGATTGCCCCTTCACCAACCAAACGCAGTAATTTCGGTGAATACGATATGGCTGTCAACTATCTTACAAGTGTTCTGGAAGAAGCTCAAGCCGTCAATAAAGTAGCTGTTTATAACATTGATCATATGGCCCAGCTGAGATTCTGGGGAAAAGACGTGGCTGCCCTTCTGGACAGAGCGTTGGCAGGAAAATATTCTGAGCTGAAGGTCGGCTCTTGCAAGTATTCTCTGCTCTTGAATGAACAGGGCGGAGTTCAGGACGATCTGATCGGAATGCGCGTCTCAGATACTGAATTCATTCTTGTGATCAATGCCGGACATGATATAACGGGAACCGGCATCTCACACGGCGTCGAAACCCAACTGATTGCCGATATCGACAGGATAATGGCCGCAAAACAGGATGGGGAAGAAGTCTTTGCGGAGGATATATCTGATCAATTAGTCAAGATTGACGTCCAGGGTCCCCTTTCCTATAAACTGATCAAAGGCATCTACGGGGCAGACGTTCTCCGGAACCGTTCCAATCCTGAGAAGAACATGAACTACTTCAGTTTCAACGAGTTTGACCATAAAGGCGGTCATTATTTCATCAGTCGAACAGGCTATACAAACCGCTGGGGCTGGGAAATATATGTGCCAATTGCCAATGCAAGCGAAGACTTTAAACTGATAGTAAGCGCCGCGCTTGAACTGGGTGGTCTGCTGGTTGGACTGGGTGGCAGGGATGAAAATCGCATCTCCGCCGGACCCTTTGGATTACCCCTGATGGGTCAGGAATACGATCCGCACCATACTCCGACCAATGCTCCGCTTTTTGATGCGGCTGTGGATCTCTCGAAGGATGACTTTGTCGGTAAAGCAGCACTGGAAAATGACATTGCCGCAGCTTGCAATAAAAAGCTGGTGATCGTGATCTCGGAAGGGATTGTCACTGATCGTGCAGTTTATCTTAATGGCAAGCGTCTGGGCTCCGTCACATCATCGATCAACTCACCTAACGTGAGCCTGGAGCAACGTCTGGCGATCGGTTCCAAACGCAAGAATGTACTCGATGAACGCGGAACCTGTGCCATCGGTATGGCCTGGCTCTATGACAATCCTTTCGCCAAAGCTGCGGATGGAAAGGATATCACCGGAGATGAAGAAAAACCAGTTCGTATTCACGTGGAATTCTACCGCGAAGACGCAAATGGTCAAGCAACCGGAAATCCCACTCTGGGCTATATCACAGCCGAAGGGATCAGCCCCGCAACAGCACCCAAGCCGCTTAAAAACATAGAAAACCTGTAGGTTCGGTGTCCGTTCCGAACTAATTTGTACAGGCGGTCACCGTACCGCCTATCTATGATTTAGTATGTCTATCTGGTATGGGCGCTACAGCGAGCGCCCGTACAATCGAGTGTAAGTTCGGAGTCCGTTCCGAACTGAGAGATAATAGTTAACGGCGCTCCTAAGAGCGCCGTTTATGTTAGTTCAATACTTAGATCACTCCAGCCCGGATCAGATCGTGCATATGCAGCATTCCGACAGGTGTAGCATCTGCATCTACCACCGGGAGCATGGTGATTTTGTGGTGCTCCATCAGGTTTAAAGCATTGATAGCGAGTTCTTCCGGTGTCAGGCTCTTGGGATCCGGGGTCATACATTCTTTTGCAGTAAAAGAAAGCAGCTCGTTGGCTTTGGTCTGGAGTTGACGCCTGAGGTCTCCATCCGTCACCATTCCACAAAGCCGATTGTTATTATCAACAACTGCAGTGCAACCCAATTTTTTGGAAGTCATTTCCAGAATCACACTTGCCATACTCGCATCACATGAGACCAGCGGTAGCTCGTTTCCGGTATGCATCAAGTCTGAAACCGTCAGAAGCAGCTTTCTGCCTATAGTTCCACCGGGGTGAAAGCGGGCGAAGTCTTTCAGCTGGAAGTTCTTATGCCTAAGCAGTGCAACCGATAATGCATCACCGACTGCCAAAGCCACTGTAGTGCTTGCAGTTGGAACCAATCCAAGCGGTTCATATTCTTCGGGTACCTGACAGTTGAGAACTACCTCAGCATTCTGGGCCAGAAGAGAATCCAAGCCTCCGGTAAGTGCTATGATCGGAACTTTCAGGAACTTGATAAAGGGGATGATGGAGACCAGTTCCTGAGTGTTTCCACTATTTGATACTGCGATCACTACGTCCGCGGGATCGATCATGCCCAAATCACCATGAATACCTTCGGCAGCATGCAGAAAGATAGAGCTTGTTCCTGTGGAAGCAAGCGTGGCGCTGATCTTACGCGCAATGATGCCTGCTTTTCCCATTCCTGTGAGAACCACTTTCCCCTTGCAGGCAGAGAGCAGCTCAAAGGCTTGGTTTACGGAATCCTGATCAAGCTGCTCCGCCACCCTGAGGATGGCGGAGGCTTCCAGCTTAAGCTCTTCTAAAATGGTGCTATAGATGTTCATTGGTGGCTGCGGATGGTTTTTACCGCGTCATCAAAATCCATGGAACCCAGATCACCAATCGTGTGTTGTCTGAGCGTAACAAAATTATTGGCTTCCTCATTCTTGCCAACAACACACATAAAAGGTATCTTCTTCAGTTCCGCGTCACGGATCTTATAACCGATCTTCTCACCTCTTGTGTCTATCTCGGTCCGCAATCCCAGCAGTTGCAGTTTTTCGACAAGTTTATTTGCATATTCCAGCTGATTATCAGTGATCGGGATCACCATCACCTGGGTGGGGCAGAGCCAGAGAGGCAGATTGCCGGAGTGGTACTCCAGCAGGGTGGCAAAGAAGCGTTCGACCGAGCCCAGCACCGCGCGATGGATCATATATGGACGGTGAGGAGTGTTGTCTGCTCCGATATATTCCATGTTAAAGCGGGCAGGCAGGTTGAAATCGAACTGGATGGTGGTGCATTGCCAGGCGCGTCCGAGCGCATCCTTGATCTTGATATCGATTTTGGGGCCGTAGAAAGCTCCACCGCCTTCATCGACTTTATAATCCAGGCCTTGCTTCTCCAGGGATCTGCGCAGACTTTCAGTGGCAGCATCCCAATCTTCAGCTTCACCCACAGAGCCTTCCGGACGGGTGGAGAGGTAGATCATGAATTCCTTGAACCCGAAATGCTTCAGCATATCCAGCGAGAAGGTGATCAGCTTGTCCACTTCAGTATCCATTTGTTCGGGAGTGCAGATGATATGGGCGTCATCCTGAGTAAATCCGCGCACGCGCATCAATCCGTGCAAAACGCCGGAGCGTTCATAGCGGTAGACCGTTCCCAATTCCGCAAGTCTGATCGGTAACTCACGATAGCTGTGATGATTGGCTTTATATATTGCGATATGGAAGGGGCAGTTCATGGGTTTGATATAATAATCCTGCTCTTCGATCTCCATCGGAGCGTACATGTTCTCCTTGTAGAAGCCAAGATGACCGCTGGTCTCCCAGAGTTTACTGCGTCCCACATGGGGTGTGTATACAAGTTTATATCCTTTCCTGAGATGCTCTTCCTTCCAATAAGCTTCGATCAAATGACGGATCATGGCTCCGTTGGGATGCCAGAGCACCAGGCCCGGGCCAACTTCATCGTTGATGGAAAAGAGATCAAGATCACGCGCAAGCTTGCGATGATCCCTGTTCTTAGCTTCTTCCAAAAAGGCTAGATACTCGGTAAGTTCTTTATTTGAGGGGAAGCTGATCCCATAAATACGATGAAGCATCTTATTCTTTTCATCTCCGCGCCAATAGGCTCCGGATGTCTTTAAGAGCTTCACAGCTTTGATCTTACCAGTCGAAGAGATATGGGGTCCCCGGCAGAGATCGATAAAATCACCTTGGGTATAGGTGGAAATAACGTCTGTATCAGGGATCTCAGCCAGAATCTCCAGCTTGTAGCTTTCGTTCATTTTCGCAAAGATGTCCATGGCTTCTGCCTTGCTGAGTTCTCTGCGGCTATAGCTGTGATTTGCTTTGATGAGTTCTTTCATGCGGTCTTCTATCTTGATCAATTCATCATCCGTGAATGGTGTATCCCTGTCAAAATCATAGTAGAAGCCAAACTCGATGGCAGGTCCGATCGTCACTTTCACTTCGGGATAAAGCTGTTTGACTGCCTGAGCCATCAGATGCGCTGTGCTGTGCCAATAGACTTCCTGGCCAGGTTCTGTTTTGAAGGTGTGAAGCACCAGCTTGCTGTCTGCTTCAATCAGATGATCCAGATCGACCAATTTGCCGTTGACCTCAGCGCAAATTGCGGCATCCGCCAAACGGGGAGAGATCTCTGTGGCTACTTCAAGGGCTGTCACAGCCTTTGCGTAAGTCTTGATCGAGCCATCCGGTAAACTTATATTGATTGACATAATATCTCCTGGTTCAAATGTAATACGTCGATACAAAGGACGTATCCAAGTTCACTGAATTCGGGGGAGCGGAATTCTGTCAAGCTTTAGGCACTTTTTGATGCTAAACGCATGGCATTAAAAACAGCGAGCAGCGTGACTCCCACGTCCGCGATCACTGCTTCCCAGAGATTTCCCATTCCCAAAGCTCCGGCAATCATGACGATGATCTTAATCCCTAACGCCAGCACAACATTCTGCACGACGGTATTATATGTGCGCTGAGATATCTTAACCGCTCTCACCAGCTGCTCCGGTCGGTCGTTCAAGAGCACGATATCCGCAGATTCGATGGAAGCCGCGTTGCCAATTTCACCCATAGCTATGCCAATATCAGCTCTGGCAAGGACAGGTGCGTCGTTTAGCCCATCACCGACATAGACTGTATTTCCGGGAATGGTTTGCATGATGTGTTCGAGTTCGCTAACCTTTTCTTCCGGTAGCAGCCCGGCATGGAAGCTATCCAAACCAAGGTTGTTTGCCGTTAAAGCAGCTGATACTTCTTTGTCTCCGGAGAGCATTGAAAAGTGCCTGATCCCCAGTTTGCGCAGCTCAGACAGAGCGTTTCTCATAGTGGATTTGATCTCATCCGAAAAGCTGATCTGACCCAGGAAGCTATTGTTTTTCACAGCACAGATGCTGGTAAACTCCAAACCTTGGATCTCGAACTGGAAGCCAAGATCGGTCAGGAGTTTGGCGGAGCCAACAAGCAGCTCATCTCCGGCATAGTTCATGGCGATCCCTTTTCCGGGATACTCCTTGAATGATATAACATTCGCGCTCTCATAGGGATAAGTTGCGGACTGCTTGATGGCTTTGGCCAGAGGGTGATTGGAGCTGTATTCACAGCGGAAGACGGTTTCCCAAAGCTCTTGAGTGCTGATACCCGGTTCAGGAAGCACTTCAGCAACTTTCAGATTGCCGGTCGTGAGAGTTCCGGTCTTATCGAAGACCATGGTGGAAACCGAGCGCAGACTGTCCATAAAGGCAGAGCCTTTGAAGATGATGCCCTTACGGGCTGCAGCTCCAATCCCAATGTAATAAGTGAGCGGGATAGCTATCACGAAGGCACAGGGACAGGAAACGATCAGGAATATCAATGCCCGAGGCAGCCAAATGTCAAACGCCCCTCCCAAAAGCAGTGGAATGATCAATAGCAACAGAGCTGAGACCACTACAAGGGGGGTGTACCAGCGCGCAAAACGGGTGATAAACTTCTCGGTGTTGGATTTCCTTGCGCTGGCTGATTCTATCAAGCCCAGAATGCGTGAGACCGTGCTTTGAGCCTCTGTGTGGGTGACTTCAAGATCGAGCAGACCACCGATATTGATAAAGCCACCAAAGACTGAGGAACCTATTTCCACAGGAACCGGCATCGCTTCACCGGTCAATGAAGAGGTGTCGACACTGCTTTCACCTTTGACGACTCTTCCGTCCAAAGGAACACGCTCTCCAGGAAAGACCTGGATGATATCTCCCACAGATATCTCCTTTAACGGCAATTCCTTCAATCCTTCCGCCGTAAGCAACCTTGCCTTTTCCGGACGTAGCGTCAACATGCGTTTGATCAGCGCACGGGATTGATTCACGGCTCTTTCTTCAAGATATTGCCCGATCTCATAAAGCAGCATCACAGCTATGGCTTCCGGATATTCACCCAGATAAAGGGCTCCAAGAGTTGCCAGCGTCATCAAGAGATGCTCATCGAACACTCTGAGTGTCTTAAGTTTACGCAAAGCGGACCAGAGAACCCTATGCGCGACGAGGAAGTAGGCTGAGAGTCCCAGACCAAAACTCAATGCAGGAGGAACTACGCCAAGTTGGGCGACAAGTAATAGCAGCAGACCCAAACCCGCGATCCAGGGATAGACCGATTTTCGGGCAGGAGATGGAGCCTGATTGCTGTCAAAGATATAGACTCCCGGTTCAATTCCGGAAGCCACAAGGTTCAATCTCTCCAAAGCGTTATCCACAGGATTGTTGAAGTGCACAATCAGCTTTTTGTTCACAAAGTCCAGATTAGCCAGGCTTACTTCAGGGAGTTTGCCGATTTGATCTTCAATTTTCAGCGAGCAATCCGCGCAATGCAGATTGTCAATTTCATATTCTTTACGGATCATGATTGCTCCTTAAGGTGCTGCTGGGCAAGCTCATATAAGGTGAAGACGTGATGATCGTCCAGGCTGTAATAGATGGTGACTCCGTCTTTGCGAGTCTTGACCAGACGAGACATCCGTAGCACTTTGAGCTGATGCGAAACAGCCGACTGCTGCATTCCCACGAGACTTGAAAGATCAGCCACACACAGTTCATGCCGTGATAGATAATAGATGATCTTCAGACGAGTGGGATCCCCAAACACCTTGAAGAAGTCACTCAGGCGTTGCGCTTCTGTTTCTGAAGGGGCATTGGCAACCAGCTTTTCCATCTGGTGCGGGTCTATGGTTTTGCAAAGACATGCTTTATCAATCATGGTCACATCCTTATATGAATATGTGTTCATATATTGTAGGACTGGTTATGCTGTCAAGAACTTTATCTCGAAGCTGGTTTATTAAGCAGAGTTAGGAGGGGCAAAGTCAAAGCTCAGCGAACACCACGGAAAATGTACAATCTGAAAAGCATAATAAAGTTCAGGTTGATTCGAGACGATCAGCAGATCCCGTATTAGTATATACGATGCAGACGGCAAGCCTCAGGCACGCTGCAGGCACGCTGGCTGCACAACCGTGCCTGGAGCATGCCTGCAGCTTGGGTATTGGATTGGGCTTTGATAGGGATGGGACAACACCAGGAAAGTGTTTCATGCAACTATCCTGAAGAAGCCAAGGTTTGACAGAGCTGCATCAATGTGCGTGTATACCTCTGCAGAACAGATTAACGAATATTTGCTGAACCATGAATCACGCTTTGATAACTAAGTATAAAAATATCCTTTGACAAGAGAGCCTCCGGTGATTAGCTTTTAGTTAAAACACAATATAACAAGGAGATTCAAAATGAAACAAGCATTACGTTCAGTCTTGTTAGTTACTGCGCTGATCGCAATCTTCAGCACAGCTTTTGCGCTGGATAGCACGCTCACTTTCAGAGGTGGAACTGCCATCAGTAAAACCGATATCAACATTGAAGAGACCAATCATTTTATGGGTGGTTTGTCCTTTGAGGTTTGGTTGAAAGACTATCTCAGCCTGGGTCTCAGCCCTTATTTTGCAACTTTGGAAGAAGCCAGCACTGCTTATCAGTATAAGACCAAAATGATCGGTGGCGATCTGCAGGCGCGCTTCCGTCCCACCAAGAAAGTTGCATACAGATCCGAAACGGGATTCTTCAGCCACATCGGCCCCTATGTTAATGCCGGAATAGGTTTGGTCAATCATGAAGTTGATTCCAATATAACAACAGTCGATCCCGCTGTGGATTATTCCGATGGTGGTCTTGGGCTCACGATCCCCAATGCAGGAGCAGGAATTTCCTTCATTACCAAATGGGGAATAGGCCTAGATCTGGGTGTTCAATATGAATGGTCTCCCTTCAGATACCATCTGGACTATCTGGACGGATATCAACAAAAGAACTTCAACGATGACTATTTGATGCCTTATGTAGGCCTTGCTTATAACTTTACTAAACCAAAAGATCGCGATGGCGATGGCATAATTGACCGTAAAGACAAAGACCCGAACAATGCTGAGGACTTTGACGGATTTGAAGATTGGGACGGTGCCCCGGACTATGACAATGACGGAGACGGGATTCTGGACGTCAACGACGGCGCTCCCAACGATGCCGAAGATATGGACGGCTACATGGACAACGATGGTATCCCGGATCCCGATAACGACGGTGACGGCATCCTCGACGTCAACGACAAAGCTCCCAACCAGGCTGAAGATAAGGATGGTTTTGAAGACGAAGATGGTATTCCTGATCCCGATAATGACAAGGATGGTATCCTGGATATCAACGACAAAGCCCCTAATGCACCCGAAGACAAAGACGGATTTGAGGATTGGGACGGAGTGCCGGATCCCGACAATGACAAAGACGGCATCCTGGATATCAACGACAAAGCTCCGGGCACTGATATGACCGTCAAGGACGGCATCGACACCAAGGAAACCATGAACGGTTACATGGACGAAGACGGGGTTCCGGATGTGAAACCCGGAGACACCAAACCTGTTGAAAAACCTGTCGAAAAGCCCAAACCCGAAGTGACCCCAAAACCCGAAGTAAACATCAATGACTACAGCATCGAAAACGTGCTCTTCGACACCAATTATGCAGTCATCAAGAGCGCCTACTATCCCACCATGGACAAGATCTACGGCCTCCTGAAAGACAATTCAAACTGGAAGCTGGAAATCAATGGTCACACCGATAACACCGGTAGTGCTGATCTGAATAACCGGCTCTCCCTGCGCAGAGCTCAAGCTGCCAAGGATTACCTTGTCCGCAAGGGCATCTCTGCTTCCCGCATCAGTGTGAAAGGCTTTGGCTTTGACCAGCCTACTGCCTCCAATGACACTCCGGAAGGCCGCGCCCTTAACCGCCGGGTGGATTTCAAGATCACAAAGTAATATCTCAAACAGCGAAGTAAAAAAGGGGCTCATGAAAATGAGCCCCTTTCCCTTGCTTAGAGAAAGTTCCTAAGCTTGCAACCGTGGTGCAGGGGATTCCTGCGTTC
>JAKLEY010000149.1 GCA_022711455.1 Candidatus Cloacimonadota bacterium | reverse complement strand
GTTGTGGAAATCCGGGATAGTGTAGATGAATTTTACACGCTTTCCGGCTCTGCGTACTTCATCCACTTTGGCCTTCAGAGCATTCAGATCAATGCCTTCATCATCAAGGGGAATGCCTCGCAAATCGGCTCCGGCTGCTTCAAAGGCCACCAGACACCCCAGGAAACTGGGCGCTTCACAGATCATAACGTCACCCTGATCGATCATTGCACGGGTATAATAGTATATCCCGTTCGTGGAGCCAACCGTGATCAGCATTTCGTCCATGCTGAGGTCTGTGTTGCCTTCCCATTTCATGAGCTCTGATTTCAACAGGCTGTCACCCTCGCTCTGCCCGTATTGCAGAATGTCGTAACCCTCAAGGCTGATAACTTCCTGATATATCTCCGCCAGGATATCCTTTGGGAAAGTCTGCGGTGAGGGGAATCCCCCTGCAAAAGAGATCAGTCCGGGGACACCTTTGGTGCTGGCAACCAGCTCACGGATCAGGGATGATTTCATTGTACGGGTAGTCTGCGAAAAATACTCGTTGTAGTTCATTTCTATCCTCTTGTTCTTTTATTATTCGGTATTAGGGGCCAGAACCGCATATCAGAAGGGCTCAGAGCTTTCTCTTTTCGGCTTAGGGATATATGCGGTAGATCATTCTGGGGAAGGGGATGGTCTCACGAATATGATGGATTCCGCTCATCCAGGTGACCAGACGTTCCAGACCGACTCCAAAACCGCTGTGCGGAACGCTGCCGTACTTTCTGAGGTCCAGGAACCATTGGTAGTCTTCGATCGGCATCTTTTCCGCCTGCATTCTGGAGAGCAGCAGATCATGATCATCTTCACGCTGACTGCCACCAATGATCTCACCGAATCCTTCCGGGGCGATCAGGTCTGAACCTAAGACTACATCCGGATTCTCGGGATCACGCTTCATATAGAAGGCCTTGATGGCTTTGGGCCATTTCTCCACAAAGATCGGTGTGTCCGAACCTTCGGTGAGCATCACTTCATCGGCTGCTCCAAGGTCGCTCTCGTGATCCAGATCGCTGCCTTTCGTCCTCAGGTATTCCACGACCTCATAATGAGTCATGCGCATAAATGGAGCATCCGCGCGTTTCAGGGCTTCTTTATCGCGTTCCAGAATGTCCAGCTCTTGATCGCACTTTGCCAGCACCGATCTGATCACGAAACGGATCATTTCTTCCTGGATCTGCATGTTTTCCGCGTGTTCAACGTATGCCGCTTCCGCATCCATCATCCAGAATTCGGTGAGATGCTTTCTTGTCTTGGAACGTTCAGCTCTGAACACGGGTCCAAAGTCATAGACTCTGCCGAAGCTCATGATCCCCGTTTCCAGATAGAGCTGACCTGATTGGGAAAGATAGGCCTTGCCTTCATCAAAATAATCCAGCTCAAAGAGGGTGGTAGTGCCTTCGCAGGCATTCGGAGTGAGGATGGGGGAGTCAAAGCGGATAAATGCGTTGTTGTTCAAGTATTCGCAGATGGCATGATAGACGGTGTGTCTGATCCTTAGCACGGCCCACTGCTTGGAGGAGCGGAGCCAGAGATGACGGTTGGAAAGCAGGAAATCGGGTCCGTGTTCTTTCTTGGAGATCGGGTAGTCTTCTGCGTATTGGACGACTTCCAGGCTTTGGATCGCAAGCTCGAACTGGTTTTCCAGCTTCTGATGAGCTTTTGGGATACCGTGCAGGATCACCGAAGATTCCAGGGTCAGCTTTTTAGCGGCTTCGAAGGCTTCTTCTCCCAGCTCCGGTTTAAAAGCCACGCTCTGGATGTCTCCCGTGCCATCGCGGAAGATGATAAAGAGTAGCTTTCCGCTGTGACGGATGTTCCGAACCCAGCCTTTGAGGGTCACTTCCTGACCCAGATGTTCTTTTATATCTTTTACAAAAATGTAGCTCATGAATAACTCCTGCTTATCGGGCTTGGTCTTTGATGCGCCGGTTGATCTGGTTGATGATCTCGAGGGCAATGCGGAGGGCTCTGGTTCCGGCTTCACCATCCACTATCGGGGTCTTGTCCTGAGCTATGCACTCGATAAAGCTCTCCAGCTCCAATTGCAGGGCATCTTTGCCGCTTTCGGAGACGTCGTGGAGCTTGATATCAACCAATTGCTCGGTTTTTATATCCGGATTGCCCAGTAATAACTGGGGTAAAAACTGCATGATGTTTGGTGATTTACGGATCACGGAGACCTGCTTGGCCACAAAATCCATGGAGAAATATCCGTCTCTCTGGAAGAATCTGATCTTGCGTTCTTGTTTCAGGGACACGCGACTTGATGTGACATTTGCCACTGCGCCGTTCTCAAATTCCAGCCTGGCATTGGCAATGTCGATGTTGTGAGTAAGGATCCCGATCCCACTCGCTCTGATCTCTTTCACGGGGCTCTTCACAAAATCCAGGATCAGATCGATGTCGTGGATCATCAGATCAAGGACAACCGGAACATCTGTGCCCCGGTGATGGAAGGTTGAAAGCCTGTGGCTCTCGATAAACATGGGATCATTGATCTCGGATTCGACCTCCAGGATCACTGGATTGAAGCGCTCGATATGACCCACCTGAATCTTCAAATCTCTGGCCCTGGCGATCTCCAGCAGTTCCTCTGCCTGAGCCAGTTCACTGGTGATCGGTTTCTCCAAAAAGATATGCTTACCCATTTCCAGAGCAGGTTTGGCCAGCGCATAGTGATAGGTGGTTGTGGCCGCGATATCTATGGCATCCACTTCCTCCAGCAAAGACTCATAACTGGGAAAGTTCTTCACACCCAACTTTTGGGATATCTCAAGCGCGCGCTCGGGCTTGGCATCATAGATACCAACCAATTCGCATCCCGGGATCGCCATGAACTTGCGAACATGAAACTGACCCAAATGCCCGACTCCGACTACTCCTACTTTTACCATGATTTATCCTTCTTAGAGAATTCCTGTCCCTGCAAGATAAATGCAGGGACAGGATATAAGTGTCCCGGTAGGGAGATTACTTCAGTTTCTTTCTCAGAACTTCCAGCATGTCTGAGGTCATGCCGGCGAGATCGTATTCAGGTTTCCAGCCCCACTCATCGCGGGCAGCGCTGTCGTCCATGGAGTTCGGCCAGCTGTTGGCAATGGCTTGCTTCACTGGGTCGACCTTGTATTCAAGCCTGAAATCGGGAATATGGACCCTGATAGCGGCAGCGATCTTTTCGGGATCAAAGCTCATGGCAGTGATGTTGAAACAATTGCGGTGGACAAGCTTGGAGGGATCGGCTTCCATGAGCTCGGCACAAGCGCGAAGAGCATCCGGCATATACATCATGTCCAGATAAGTTCCGGCGCTCAGGTTGCAAGTGTAGCTTTTGTTCTTGATCGCGTCATAGTAGATCTCCACAGCATAGTCTGTGGTTCCGCCACCGGGGAGAGTGACGTTTGATATGATGCCGGGATAGCGTAAGCCACGCGCATCGACGCCAAATTTGAGAGCGTAATAATCACCCAGGAGTTCGGCAGCTATCTTGGAGATACCATAGACGGTTGTGGGCCGCATGACAGTATCCTGAGGAGTGTGATCCATAGGAGTGGTAGGGCCGAAGGCACCTATCGAAGAAGGAGTGAAGACCGCGCCTTTGGTCTGGCGAGAGATCTCGAGCGCGTTAAAATGGCTTTCCATGTTGATCTTCCAAGCCAGGGTGGGGTTAGCTTCGCCCTTGGCTGAGAGGACTGCGACCAGATTGATGATGGAATCGACGTTGTATTTGTTTACCACAGAGAGCATCTGTTCGCCATCGAGGGCGTCCATATTCTCACAGGGTCCACCCTCCATGATCTCACGGGGAAGAGGTGTGCTGCGGTAGACAGCAATGACGTTTTTGTCGCCATAGATATTTCTGAGATAGGGGACGAGCTCCGAGCCAATTTGACCTGCGGCTCCCAAAACCAGGATACTTTTCATTCATAACTCCTAAACATGATTTGGATTCTTTCTATCTTAACACAAAATTTTAGCCGCACAGCCTTGTCAATGCTTTTGTTTAGCAGCTGAGACACAAAGCAAAGCCCCGGTTTCACAACCGGGGCTTTGAGGCTAAACAAGCGTCTTATCTTATTTGATCAGCAGCATCTTACGGGTCTGTGTGCTTGCTCCGATATCTAAACGGTAGAAATACAAGCCTGAGCTAACTTTCTGACCATTGTTATCCAGACCGTTCCACACCAGACTGTTCATTCCGGCAAGAACAGGCTCGTTCAACAGAGTCCGCACTACCTGACCTCTCATATTGAGGATAGTCAGCCTGGCATTTCCGGCTGCTTTGGCATTGAAAGAAATGGTGGTTTCCGGATTGAAGGGATTGGGATAGTTCTGCATCAATTCGAAGGGCAGGCTCACCAAATCATCTTCATTTCCAACCGTGTTATCGGGAGCGATGGTGGTAAACTTCACTGCCAAACCAGCTTGCAGCGGAGTGGCTGTGAGAGGATACTGATTACCATGGGTGTAGGTGAGTCCATCCAACTGGCGATGGTCTTCGATCCCGACGGTGCAGTAATTAGTGGTCGTTCCCGGGTTATCGACAGTATGGTATTGGATCACGATATCACCATCTCTGCCGGTTTGCGGATAGAGGATGATCTGGAATTTTTCCAATGAAGCGTTTTGCATCATGTCGATGGTGTATTGGTTATAGGCATCGTTCCATTCAACTATATAGCGGTTGTTGGCATCATCGTGCCAATAGACCAGGCGCATATCGTTGAAGATACCATTGCCCTGATTATCAGTGCCGGTCTTCATGCCTTTGAGGTCATCCCAATAGCCTGCAACCATGGCATAGGGGCCCAATGCGGCAGGGATATAATGGTTGTAGAAATCGACCATATCAGTGGCTCCAAAAGCCAGCCAGCCATTTGAGCAGATGGTGATTTGATTGTAGTTCACTCCATAATAACGGAAAGTGAAAGGCAGATTCAGCACTTTTGAACCATCGTCCTGAACCGTGTAGACCGCACCCTGCCCACCGTCCCGGGGATCGATCTCGACCCAGTTATAAGTGGGTTTCTGACTGTAGGCAAGGTCGAAACTATCATAGGCATAATATCCGTATTCACAGGGACCTGTGGGATCGTCCGGACCAGGATTTCCTGCCACGATGCTATAGGTCGGCGAGGGGAAATAGACGTCGTCGCCATTCATTCTGAACCAGAAAGGTAGGCTTCTGCCTTCGTAGGTGCCGCTTGCAACATTGATGCTGGCAGTGATCTGTTTGGTCTCACCTGCCGCAAAATTCCCAATGGCAATGGTTTCAGGGTTCACGGTGGCAGCAGTGGTTCTGGAGTGAATGTAGAGAGAAGCATTGCTGAGGGCTTTCTGACCGCTGTTCTGAATGCTGAAAGTGACCTGATTGGTGGAACCGATATTGAGGTTTCCAGAATGCGACAGGATCACAAACTGGGCATTGGGGGGATAGAACTGCAGCAGATGAGTGCTGATGATATCCTGTGAACCGGACGCTCTTATCTCAAGCTTGAAGACCATCTGCTGTCTGGGGTTGGCGTTTGCAGCCAGAGTGAAGGGGAAAGTAGCCGGTTGC
>JAKLEY010000148.1 GCA_022711455.1 Candidatus Cloacimonadota bacterium | reverse complement strand
GGTTCCTACAGCGGAAACATGACCTTGGGAGGCTCCACTCTGAACAATTTCGCCAGTGCTACCAATGCCTTTTTCTGCAAAGTTAGTCCCGAGGGCAGCGTGATCTGGATTCAGGGAGGGGGTGGCACAAGCTTTGACAGGACCACTGCCGTGGCAGTCGATCCTTTGGGGAGACCAGTGTTTGCAGGAACCTTTCAAAACAACGCAACTTTTGGCTCCTTCGATCTGGTTCACCAGGGGGAACAGGATATCTTTGCGGTGAAGCTGGACGCGAACGGACAGTGGCTTGGTGCTAAAAGGTATGGAGGCGCGCTCACAGATCTAGTGGAGGATATGGCGATCAATTCCCTGGGCACGATTTATCTGACCGGTCAGTTTTCGACAGCGACCAGCTTTGACAGTTTTAGTCTCTCCGGCTACAGTGGACAGAGCATCTTTGTGGCGGGGCTGGATAGTGATCTCAATACCATCTGGTGCACCGGAGCAGGTGGCAGCGGAGTAGATATGGCCTACGCGCTCACTTTGGGCAGCGGCCAAATTGCCTATATCACCGGTCAACACTCCTCGTTAGCGGTCTTTGGAAGCGCGACTCTGCCTGCCGGAGGCTTTTCCGGGATCTTTGTCGCGGCTGTGGGTCCCACCGGTAACTGGCTCTGGGCCAGCAGCCTGGGAGCAAACTCTAGCCTTAACAACCAAGGCACGGATATTCTGCGCAAGGCAGATGGGGATCTGATAATCACCGGAAGATTCCAGGGCACGATTTCCGGAACCGGTTACAGCCTTGTTTCCAATGGCAATTTTACCGATGTCTTTGTGGCTCGCTGCTCTCAGACCGGAGCTGTCAAATGGGCCGCGCGCGGGGGATCCGGAGGGAATGACAACGGCAGCAGTCTGGCAGCTTATGGCAGCACAGGATACTATGTTTATGGCAGTATCTTTGGCATTGCCGATTTTGGTGATCTGAGCCTGTCCTGCGGTTATATCGATCTCTTTTTGGTGATCCTGAGCGATCCCGGTTCTGCCGCACCCCTCAGTCCTGCTCCGCTTTCGATCAGCCTCCAATCCGGCAACCGTCATCTCTCCTGGCCGGCTGTGACTTTGGACACAGAAGGACAAGACGTCACGGGTGTTTCCTACAAGATCTACCGTGCCACCAGACCGGATTTCAGCGATGAGATCCTGTTAAGCGAGACCGCTGCTTTGACTTATCTTGATACTGCTCCTGCCGCAAACCGCTATTTCTACCGGGTCACAGCCAATATGTAGAGCAGCATGCCAATGCTGCTGAACTGAAAAGCATGCCAATGCTGCTGAACTGATAGGCATGCCAAAGCTGCTGAACTGATAGGCATGCCAAAGCTGCTGAACTGATAAGCATGCCAAAGCTGCTGAGCTTTTCTCTTTAGCAGGATCGGCATCCTGCTCTACTTGGTCATCTCCTTGTCTGACCGCTTTCATGCCGCTTGCTTACCGCTTTCAAACCGCTTCAGCAAGGGAGATGACAGGGAGAAGCATGTTCTAAGATAAAGGGATGACGATCGGATGGGCACAGGCAGGACTGGCGGGGCGACGCTTTCTGCTTATTATATATAAAAAAGCATCTTAAGGAAATAAAAATGAGACTACTAATGATAATTGTCCTCCTGATTCCGATTCTCAAACTGACGGGGGCACCCGTGCAAACCGTTCCCAATGTCGATTTGAACAGGTATCTGGGCAAATGGTATCAGATCGCTTATTTCCCAACCAAGTTCCAGCCGAACAAAGGCGGGATGGTGACCGCGGAATATTCTCTGGATCAGAAAGGGAAGATCAAAGTTGTCAATACCAGCTATAAAGACGATGCCGGCAAGGAGATCCGGGATCAGGCAATCGCCAAAGCCTGGGTTGTGGACAAAAGTAATGCCAGATTGAAAGTGAAATTCGTCTGGTTTGTCTCCGGTAACTATTGGATCGTGAAGCTGGATGACAAGAACTACAGCTATACTGTGGTGAGCGAACCCAAACGCAAATACCTCTGGATCCTCTCCCGAACCCCTGCCATGGATAAGGGTGTGTATAAAGAAATCACGAACTTTCTGAGCAGTAACGGTTGGAATCTGCAGCGTCTGGCACTAACTGGGAAACTGAAATAGTCAGTTCTTGCAGGGAGTCTGCGGAATTTTTTATTGACAGAAAAGCCGCTTCCGAAACTTAGTAACCGAACGTAAATATCGAAATGGAATTTAAGGAAAGATAGAATGGTTTTATACACGATAGTGTTGATAGTGCACATCCTCATCTGCATCGCGCTGGTGCTGGTGATCCTGTCCCAGACCTCCAAGGGTGGTCTGGACGCCAATCTTGGCGGTGCCGCAATGAATGTGTTCGGTGGCAGCGGAGCTTCCGCTTTCCTGAAAAAAGCCACCCAGACCCTGGCTTTGCTCTTTGTGGTCTCCTGTGTCTCCCTGGCCTTTTTGGTGCGCAACCTTGGCGCCACCCAAGGCAGTGACATCGTTAGCCGTCAAAAGAAATTAGCCGAGCAAAAAGCTCCCGGCAAAGCTCCGGCAAAAGCTCCGGCAACCGCTCCGGTGAAAGCTCCTGCTCCGGCCGCTGGCAAATAAAATCTGGTTGGCAAAACAACCTTGAACAAGCTTAAAATGCAGAAGTGGTGGAATTTGGCAGACACGCAAGACTAAGGATCTTGTGCCTGTAACGGGTGTGCGGGTTCGAGTCCCGCCTTCTGCACCAATCATAACGCTCCCCCGGGAGCGTTTTTTTTATTGACTTAAAATGCCCCCCAAATTGGATAGCAAAAAATCAATACTTAACAAGGAGACAAATAGCATGTTCACAAAGATGAAAACAGATCTACAGCAGCTTTTTGGTGAGCTCAAGACTCAGGGGCTCTACAAAAACGAACGCATCATCGAATCTCCGCAGGGTGCAAAGATCACCGTCAACGGAAAAGAAGTGCTCAATTTCTGCGCCAACAATTATCTCGGTTTGGGAAACCATCCCAAAGTAGTGGCAGCAGCGCAAAAAGTGATGGAAGATTGGGGTTTTGGCCTGGCTTCCGTGCGCTTTATCTGCGGAACTCAGAGCATTCACAAACAGCTCGAAGACAAGGTCTCAAAATTCCTCGGGATGGAAGACACTATCCTCTACGCGGCATGTTTTGATGCCAATGGTGGTGTGTTTGAACCCCTCCTTGGTGAAGATTCCGCTATTATCTCCGACGAACTCAACCACGCCTCCATCATCGACGGTGTGCGCCTTTGCAAAGCACAGCGCTTCCGTTATAAACACTCCAATATGCAGGAACTCGAACAGAATCTGATCGACTCCAAGGATTGCAGATATCGTTTGATCTGCACCGACGGCGTATTCTCCATGGACGGAGATATGGCCAAGCTCGACGAGATCTGCGATCTGGCTGATAAATATGACGCTTTGGTGATGGTTGACGATTCCCATGCCACCGGTTATATCGGCAAATCCGGACGCGGAACCCCGGAGCAATTTGGTGTCACCGACCGCGTCGACATTATCACAACCACTTTTGGTAAAGCCCTGGGTGGCGGCAATGGCGGTTGCACCTCCGGACGCAAAGAGATCATTGAACTGCTGCGCCAGCGCTCCCGCCCCTATCTCTTCTCAAACACAGTCGCTCCTGCCACCGTTGGTGCAACCTTGGCCGTTCTGGATCTGCTCACAGAATCCACGGAACTGCGTGACAAAGTTTGGGATAACGCGGCATATTTCCGCAAACACATGATCGAAGCCGGCTTTGACATCGTTCCCGGAAACACCGCGATCGTTCCTGTGATGCTCTATGACGAGCCCTTGGCCATCCGCATGGCTGATATGCTGCTCAAAGAAGGCGTCTATGTAATCGGATTCGTCTATCCCGTGGTTGGCAAAGGCAAAGCCAGAATCAGAGTTCAGCTTTCCGCCGCGCACAACAAGGCTGATCTGGATAAGACTCTGGATGCCTTCAAGAAGATCGGTAAAGAGCTGGGACTGATCAAATAGTCAGAAAGTTGAAAGCTTGTCTCTATCTGGTGCCGACTCCGATTGGAAATCTGAGTGATATCACGCTGCGGGCTTTGGAAACCCTGAAAAGGGTGGATCTGATCGCCGCGGAAGATACCCGGACCACATCCAAGCTGCTTGGTCACTTTCAGATAGCAGGCAAAAAGCTGATCAGCTATCATAAATTCAACGAACAAAAACGGGTTGCGGAGATAATTGCCGCTCTGGACAGCGGTTCAGAGGTGGCAATTGTCTCCGATGCCGGTTCCCCGGGGATATCCGATCCCTCCCAGATCATGGTGCGGGCTGCGATCCAGGCAGGCTATCAGGTTTGCGCTCTGCCGGGTGCAACAGCGTTTGTGCCGGCTCTCACAGCCAGCGGGCTGGATTCAGCCAGCTTCTGTTTTTATGGTTTCCTTCCTGCCAAAGCCAAGGACCGCTGGAGCATCCTGAACAAAATCAAGCTTTCCGCGTCTACTTCCATCCTCTATGAATCCACTCATCATATCCGCCAAACTCTCGAGGAGCTGTTGTCCGTCTGTGGGGACCGGGATGTGGTGCTGGCACGCGAGCTGAGCAAGATCTATGAAGAGTATGTCCGGGGCTCTCTGAGCGAGATTCTGGCTGATTGGCAGGTGAAAGAGAAGGGTGAATTTGTGTTGCTGGTCGCAGGTGCCAAGCCGGAACCGCAACTTGACGAAGCTGATCTGGATGATCTGATCCGGGAGCTGAAGGCACAAGGCAAAAGCAACTCCGAAATCGTGGACAAACTGACGGAAGCCTATCCTCGCAATCTGGTCTACAGGAAAGTGCTGGCAGTCAAAGGGAAATAGGCTTGAAACCCTTTCTGCTCTTCGATTTTGACGGCACCATCGCCAATTCCATCGGACTGATCTATGATATCCTGAACCGGCTGGCTCCCCGCTTTGGATTAGAGCCGGTGAGCATTGAAGATTTTGAAGTGCTGCGCAGCATGTCTCCTCCGACCCTGCTGCGGATGGCAGGGATCCCTTTTTATAAAATACCTCTGGTCATCCACCTTGTCCTGAAGGAGTATCGCAAGCAGGTTCACGAATTACACCCCTATCCCGGAATCGAGGAAATGCTGTCCGCTCTCGATAGGACGGGTGTTCGCACTGCCTTGCTTTCTTCAAATACAAAGCGGAATGTGACTGATTTCCTTGCCCGGCACCATATCACCGGATTCGAGTGGGTGGAAGGCACATCCGGTGTGATGAACAAGCGTGGACGCATCAACAGAATGATCCGCAAACACAAGCTGGATCCGGGAAACGTGATCTATATCGGTGATGAAAGCAGAGATATCGAAGCCGCCAAACAGTGTGGAATAAGAGTGATCTCTGTCACTTGGGGCTTCCATGCCGAAAGCCTGCTAAATCGCTACAAGCCGGATTATATCGTCCAGAACCCGGCTGAGATCGTTGACCTAATTAAGAATTAAGAGGTACAGGCGCTCGCTGTAGCGCCTTTTTTAATGCAACACAGTACGCATTGTCCATTAATGACTCTGTGTCTCCGTGTCTCTGTGTTTAAAAACATGTCGTCGGATCGG
>JAKLEY010000147.1 GCA_022711455.1 Candidatus Cloacimonadota bacterium | reverse complement strand
AAGATAACAAAGGTCTTGAGCCACTGCTTTGCTCATGTCACGAGGTATAACATCCTCGAATATGGGGGTAAATGGACAGAAGCCCAGCAATTGATCTTACCTTGTTTGAAAAATGGGGGGATGTGAGGCACAGAAACCCCTTGACAATAAAAGCGCAATCCTAAAGTTATGTTCGGAGTAAATACAATTTGCAAAGTAGGAGCAAGGTATGATCAGAGTAAAGATCGTAGTCTTTATTGTACTGGCACTGACGCTTATTTGTCTGGCAAGCAGCTGTTCAGACAGCCCCACTCCACCTGTGGTCAAGATCGTTGCCGCACCTCAGCTCACACCCGGAGGGGGAACTTTCGGCAGCGCTCAAATGGTCTCGATCTCCTGTGCCACAGAGGGCGCTCTGATCCGCTACACCAGAGACGGCAGCGAGCCCACGGAAAGCTCGAGGCTCTACAGCACTCCTCTGGTCGTCAACCTTACCGGCATGATCAAAGCCAGGGCTTTTCTGGAGGGCTGGACACCCAGTGCCACTGCCGGCGCCGGTTTCACGATCTACGAAAAAGTAGCGGCTCCGGAATTCAGCTCAAGTGGTGGGGTCTTCAGCTCAATACAGACGGTCAGCCTCAGCTGTGCCACGGATGGAGCCGAGATCAGATATACCACTGACGGCAGAAAACCAACGATAAATTCAGCCCTCTACAGCGCACCCCTCACGATTCTGAACAGCACCACGATCCTGGCTGTTGCCTTCAAAGAGAACTGCATTCCCAGCTCCACCTCCAGCATCACCTACCAGATTAACTACAAACCGATCCAAATGATCGCGGTTTCCGGAGGCAGCTACATCATGGGAAACCGGCAATCGGACTATTATTCGAACGAAGTGCCGACTCACAACGTCAACCTGAATCCTTTCTACATCGGGAAATATGAGCTCACTCAAGGCGAATATGCCGCAGTGATGGGATCCAATCCAGCTTCAGTTTACGGAGTGGGTGAAAACTACCCGGTGTATAACGTGAGTTGGTATGAGGCCCTCAAATTCTGCAACCTGCGCAGTAAAGCCGAAGGTTTAGAACCGGTATACATGATCAACGATTCCTATGACCCCGCGGAATGGGGATCGGTTCCGGAATTGAACAACGATTTATGGAACAGCGTGACCTGCAATTGGGCTGCAGGCGGTTACCGGCTTCCAACGGAAGCTGAATGGGAGTATGCGGCCCGGGGAGCGAGCAACGAACCGGATCTGATCTACAGCGGTTCGAACATGATCAACGGCGTGGCCTGGTATAGCCTCAACGACACCAATGGAGGCTATCCCACCGGAACGAAACCTGTGGGAGTGAAAGTCATGAATGGCATTGGCACTCATGACATGAGCGGTAACGTTACCGAATGGTGCTGGGACAGATTTTCAGATGTCTATTACAGTATAAGCCCTGGCAACAACCCCCACGGACCCGCAAGCGGAGATAAACGCACAACCAGAAACTCTGCCTGGAACGGCTGGTCAGGAGGTTGCAGAGTTACATACAGATACGGCAGCTTTCCCGATTTCAAGAGTTTTTCAACCGGATTCCGGGTCTGCAGATCCGGGCTGTAACAGGTTCACACGCGTCTCTTGAGTCTTGAAAGCAAGCTCCCCTTCTCCGATATCCCTTGCCGGGGGAGAATTGTGCTTGACAGTTTACGCGGAACACCGCAGACTTGGATTTTAAGACAGAATTTCATGACTCTATAAGTAATCTTCAGGAGTAGCTATGACCCTCTATCAACTGCTTAAGGCCTTGGATTTTGAGCGTTTATCCGGCACGGACGGAGAAGCACAGGGCATCGAAGTCATCACCGATTATCTGCATCAAATAGGGCTCGAATCTCATTTGGAAACCTTTGAGATCAATGGTTTTGAATCCGGAACAGCATCCATCAGCCTGGGGGACAAGAGCTGGGAAGCCACACCCTATGGACTGCTGGGCGATTTTGAGACAACCGGACAGCTGATTTATCTGGAAAACGCCAGCGCCCTGCTGCACAATCCGGGAGCTTATGACGACAAAATTGTTCTCTTTTATCACAGTGACCACCGCATCGCTGAGCTGGCGCAATATTCCCGGGTCAAAGCCTTTATCGGCATTTCTGCGCCCTACAAAAAAGCCTATTCCTATTCCCACCGGCAAAAGCAGGATGAACAGGGCCTTTTCCCCATTGTCATGATCCAATACGACTATGCTGAGAAGCTGATCAAAGCGGAAGGGCAGCTCATCCGGCTCCAAATCCGCCAAAAAGCCGGGCTCAAGACCGCTCACAATATTGTCACCGAGATCAAAGGCAAGGGCAAAGACCGCAATCTTACGATCCTGGTGGGACATTACGACACCGTTGCCAGATCCCACGGATCCTGTGATAACGCGGCCGGAAGCGTTGTTCTGCTCAAAGTTGCGGAATATTTTACCAAAAACCAGCCCGAGCGGGATCTGCGGATCATTTGGTTTTCCGGAGAGGAACTGGGCCTGCTGGGAAGCTATGCCTATGCCAAAGCTCACTCAGAGGAGATCAAAGAGCGGGCTCGTTTGGTGATCAATGTCGATCTGGCAGGTGATCCGATCGGTCGGAACGTGATGTTTGTGCTGGGCAGTAAAGAACTTCAGGGCTATGCCGGCGGTATTCTGAAGGAAGAGGGTCTGCTCTTTTCGGATAGTCTCAGCATCTACAGCAGCGATTGCATGCCCTTCACCCCCTATGAGATACCTTCATTGAACCTCGCCCGGGTGGGCGGAAAAGCGCTCTACTATGGTCACACCGCGGATGACATCGCAAAGCACTGCAATGAGTTCGGGCTGCAGGACGTCCACAAAGCCACGCTCACCATTCTAAAACGCGTCCTCAACGCAAACTTTTATCCCGTGCCCAGAGGGATCGACGACAGCCTGCGGGAGAAGATCGAACGCTATCTCTGGCAATCAAGATTGGAAAAACCTGAACTGTTCTGGCAGGAAAAATACAAGAAATGACAGGGTTTTGCTTGACAAGATTGCAAACCCCGGCTCGTCTTGCATTCGGGAGAAATATATGATCGAAGTTATATCCGAAAAATGCGTCGGTTGCGGTGCCTGCCTCAAAGCCTGTGCCTATGAAGCCATCAAGCTCGATGACAAGCTTGCCGTTATCGACATCGATAAATGCACCCTCTGCGGAGCCTGCGTCCAGGCCTGTCCCTTCGACGCGATCGTTATCCGCAAGAAAAGCTCCACTTCAGTGGATAAAAGCCAATACAGCGGAATCTGGGTCTTTGCCGAAAACACCCGTGGAGTCATTGCCGGCGTGGTGTATGAACTGCTGGGCAAAGGACGCGAATTGGCAGACCAGATGGGTGAAGAACTCACCGCGGTCCTTTTGGGAAGCGGTTTGGAGGGAATGTCCTCGCTCTTGATCGCCCACGGAGCGGATCAGGTCATCGAAGTCGATGATCCCGCGCTCCTGCATTTCCGGGATGAATATTATGCCCGCTCGCTCACGGATCTTGCTCTGCGTTATAAACCTTCCGTGATCCTTGCCGGAGCCACAGTCGTCGGCCGCAGCTTCATCCCCCGGGTTGCCATCAATCTGCACACCGGTTTGACAGCCGATTGCACCGGACTGGAATTCGATCCCGAAACAGGAAACCTGATGCAGACCCGCCCCGCTTTCGGGGGCAACATCATGGCCACCATCGTGACAGCCAATCACCGTCCGCAAATGGCAACCGTGCGTCATAAAGTGATGGATCCGATCGTCCCGGATGACAGCCGCAACGGAGTCGTAATCCAGGAGACGGTCAATCTCGATCTGGAAGAGGAAAAGACGCGCTGGCTGGGCTTTGTGGCTGAGGAAAGCAATCTCGTGAACATCACCGAAGCCAATATCATCGTGTCTGCCGGACGCGGGATCAAGGATGCCAAGAATTTTGCCATGATCGAAGAGCTGGCAAGAGCTTTGGATGGGGCTGTGGGAGCCTCGCGAGCCGCTGTGGATGCCGAGTGGATCCCCTATTCCCACCAGGTTGGCCAAACCGGCAAGACCGTGAAACCAAACATCTATATTTCCATTGGCATCAGCGGCGCGATCCAGCATCTTGCCGGAATGTCCAGCGCTGATTATATCATAGCCATAAACAAAGACCCCGATGCCCCCATCTTCAAGGTTGCCGATCTGGGTATCGTGGGCGATCTCTTTGAAGTCGTGCCCCTACTAATTAAAAGGATAAAAGAAATCAGAAAATGATTATCAAACCTTCGATCAGCGTCCTCAGTTCTGATCGAGTGGAAGCCCGGATTGATTTGGATCTATTCTGCAGGTCTTATTCAGACGCTCCGGAAAGCCTTGCGCTGGAAGGAGCCGTCGCGTTCAGTCCGCTGATCAATTCGCACGACCATTTAATTGGAAATTGGTTTCCCCGCGCCGGAGACAAACGCCCCTACCACAATTCTCACATCTGGGTTGAAGACATGAAGAGTTCCTTCTCGTTCCAGGAACGCAATCAGTTCTGGTTCAACGACGGTTCCTTCGATCTCAGCGTGCCCCACGCCCTTGTCCTGGCGCAATTGGGTTGCTACAAAAGTCTCTTTGGCGGTGCCGCAACGGTTCAGGATCACGGCCCCAATCAAGCCCCTCTATATTACGATTCCATGCCGATCTCAGTCCTCAAAGACTACCGTCAGTGCCATTCCATTACCATGGAAAACTGGTGGGGCGGTGAATCCCCGGAAGCAGAGATGCAGCTCAGCGCGGGTAAGATCCCATATATCATCCACTTGGGAGAAGGCACCGATAATGTGACCAGAGCCGAATTCTCGGAATTGACCAGGCGTAAACTGCTGCAGGCCAACACCCTGCTCATCCATGGCATCGCCTTCACGGAGGATGAACTGCGCCAGATCGCTGCTGCCAAAGCCTCCGTCTGTTGGTGCCCCACTTCCAATTACTATCTGATCGGGGAAACGCTCAAGGTCGAAGCCGCTCTCCAGGCAGGAGTTAACGTCTGCATCGGCACCGATTCCACGATGTCCGGAGGCATCAATCTGATCTCGGAATTTATCCTGGCACACGAGAAATTCCCCGCTTTGCCGCTTTCCACGCTTTACAAAATGGCAAGCGAAAACGGAGCTAAAGCCCTGATGCTGCCCCCGCGCTACGGCTTTCTGCAGCCGGATCGAACCGAGAATATGCTGCTGATGGATCTGGTGGATCGCGACCCCTTCCGCACCCTGCTGGCTGCCGAAGCTGAAAACATCCGGCTGCTGGTCAGGGACGGAATTCCGCTTTTTGGGGACAGTCAGTGGCTGGAGTGGTTAGACGTCGATATGGAAAAATATTCCACCTTCAGGACCGGCTCCCGCGAGAAATTCGTGATCGGAGACCCCCAGGAGCTGAACGACCGCATCGATGCCGTGCTGGGCTATCATAAGGACTTTCCTTACCTGCCGTTCTAATTAAGAATTAAGAATTAAGAATTAAAACGCTGCGCCTGTGCAGCTTAATTCTTAATTCTTAATTCTTAATTGAGGTGAAACCGTGATTGAATCGCTCTTTTCTGCCCACGATCCCACCCAGCTTGTGCTCTGGCAAAGAGCCTGCATCGGC
>JAKLEY010000146.1 GCA_022711455.1 Candidatus Cloacimonadota bacterium | reverse complement strand
TCACCGGCGCGGCCTTATATACGATCTCATTTTTATACATCGAATGTTTATTCTTGGGCATATACAGTCCTTCGACCTTGGGAGAATATGCCACGATGAAGCCCGCGAACACGATGGAGATCATGCTCATGAGTTTGATCAGGATGTTGATGCAGGGTCCGGCAGTATCTTTGAAGGGATCGCCCACGGTGTCTCCTACTATGGTGGCTTTGTGACGATCTCCGCCCTTGCCTCCGTGTTCACCGGTTTCCACAAACTTTTTGGCATTGTCCCAGGCTCCGCCTGAGTTGTTCATCATGGTTGCCAGCACGAAACCGGTGGTCAGGCCTCCAACCAGCAGCCCCAGAACACCCGCAACACCCATGGTGATCCCGATCAGGATGGGTGAGAGGATACCCACTAAAGCCGGAAGGATCATCTCACGCTGGGCTCCGATGGTGGAGATGCGAACGCAATTTGCGTAATCAGGCTTGGCGGTTCCTTCTAGAATGCCGGGAATGGATTTGAACTGACGCCGCACTTCCAAAACCATGTCTCCGGCTGCTCTGCCCACCGCTTTAATGGTAAGCGAGGAAAACACGAAGACCACCATTCCGCCAAAGAGGATGCCCATGAGGAATTTGGGATTGAGCACAAAGATGCTGTAATACTGGATATAATCGATCACCGAGGCTTTGGCAGCGGGGATCTGAGCGCTGTAATCTGGCGTGTAGGCGATCTGCAGATAGGGAATCTGAGAGATCTTGTCGCCCAGCAAAGTGATGCCGCTGCGAACTTCTTCCAGGTAGGCTGCCAGCAGAGCCATGGCTGTAAGCACAGCACTGCCGATGGCAAAGCCCTTGCCCGTGGCTGCTGTAGTATTGCCCACGGAATCCAGGCTGTCCGTGCGCTCGCGGACTTCCTCCGGCAGATCGCACATCTGGGCATTGCCTCCGGCGTTATCTGCTATGGGACCAAAGGCATCCATGGCCAGAGTCACACCCAGGGTGGCAAGCATGCCCACGGCACCGAATCCGATGCCATAGAGACCCAGCTCAATGGATTCGAAACCATGGGAAAAACTGAAGGCTGCCATCACCCCAAAGACCATGATGATCACAGGCGCGGCAGTGGATTGCATGCCAAGGCCCAGACCTTCCAGGATCACGGTGGCAGGACCGTATTCGGATTGCTTGGCAATTCTGCGGGTGGCTGTAAAGCTGTGGGAAGTGCTGAGCTCGGTGAAGAAACCGATCAGGACTCCGGCTAAAAGACCGATCACGGCAGACATGAAGACACCGAAATAATATTCCGGAGGCAGGGTATATTTGCACACGAAGAAGGCAGCGACCGCGATCAGAATGGAGCTGGTGTAGACGCTCTTGTTGAGGGCAAACATGAGTTCCTTGGTGCCGGCATTTTCTTTGGCGGAGACCATGAAGACCCCGATCACGGAAAGCAGAGCCCCGATTCCGGCAAGCGCCATGGGGGCGATGATAAAACGTATCATCCAAGTCTGGATCCAGGCTTCACCGAGGCTGGAACCCAGCTGCAGCACGGCACTCATCCCCAGGGCTGCAGTGGCCAGAATCGATCCGGCATAGCTTTCATAGAGGTCAGCACCCATCCCGGCGACATCGCCAACGTTGTCTCCAACGTTGTCAGCGATCGTAGCAGGATTGCGCACGTCATCTTCCGGAATTCCCGCTTCCACCTTGCCCACGAGATCGGCTCCGACATCCGCGGCTTTGGTGTAGATCCCTCCGCCCAATCTGGCAAAGAGGGCCTGAGTGGAAGCGCCCATCCCAAAGGAAAGCATGATCACTGTGATCTTCTCAAGGGAGAAACCAAGGGCATTGAGAACATAGAACCAGGCTGAGATATCGATCAAAGCAAGACCCACAACCACTAATCCCATCACGCTTCCGGCCTTGAAGGCAACCTTGAGCCCTTTGTTCAGGCTCTTGGTGCAGGCTTGAGTGGTGCGGTTGGAAGCCAGAGTGGCAGTTTCCATTCCGATAAATCCGGCCAGACCGCTGAAGAAACCACCGGTGATAAATGCCCAGGGAATCAGAGGATGCAAAACGTGGAGCACCAGTGACATGAACTGGAAGATCACAAAGACGATCACGAAGAATAGCGTGACGCCTTTGTATTGCTGTCTCAGATAGGCAAAAGCCCCTTCCCGGACGTAACCCGCGATTTCCTGCATACGGGCAGTGCCGGGATCAGCCTTTTTTACAAAACGATAAAAAAAGAGCGCAAAGACCAGAGCGACAAATGCACCTACCGGCGCTAGATACCATAGTAACGGAATGTTCGACACCATTAAACTCCTGCAATAAATTCTGGTGATGGGTTTTGAGTGTAAAATAAACCAGCGGAGTTCAATAATGACACAGGCTGGCTTTGTCAAGTGTTTTATCCGATTTTAGCTCCCAGCCCAGGCGAGTTGGTTCGAAATTACCCGAAAAACTTGACAGTATCCTTCTGCGTGAGAGCATCGCCCACAGAGGATTTTTTGATATGGACACAACTATGAAAGTATTGATCGTCGATGCTGCCACCGGCTTTTACAGAGTGCAGCGATATCCCCTGGGAGCCTTCTACGGTCCGGTCGATCTGGGCTTGCATCTCTCCGGGAAATACAATTCGCTCAATATCGGAGTGGGGCTCTTTGCGGGCTCGATCTTTCCGGGTTCCAACCGTTTAGTCTTCACGGGCTTCTCGCCTGCCTGGGGTGGATTCTATGTCTCCTCCATGGGGGGCGCGGGTCTGGTCTTCGACGATCTGGGGATCAATATGCTCTCCATCATTGGCATGGCTGCCACTCCTAAACTGCTGGTGCTAAACCGTCAGCACGGGGAAGAGGTGGAGCTGGAACTGGATCCCATGGATCCGGAACCGATCTGGGCTGAAGACGGAGTCTATTCTCTGCTCAAATATAGCTTTGAGAAGCATAAGGATCGATTCACCAATCCTCCCCGTGTCTTAGCTGTAGGGCCTGCTGCCAAATATTCCGATATGGGCGCGATAGCATCGCAGCCTGTGGTACAAGGAAAACTGAGCCATGTCGACACCTGGGCGGGGAGAGGGGGATTGGGTTCCAAACTCTTCCAACAACATGGGATCTGCGGAGTTGTCTATGGCGGCACGCATATCGATGAGGACTTCCGGGATCGCAAGGTGGCAGACGTCTGGTTTCAGAACCGCTATGAGCAAAAGCTGATGGCAAAAGACATCGAAGCCACCAAAAAGTACCGCTTTGATCCGGATTTTGATACCGGGGGCACCTTTGGAGTGAACTACGCCAAGAATGCCGGATCCTTCCTGGGCTTCAATTATCAGACCATCTTCTGGAGCGAAGCTCAGCGGGTGGCCTTTCACGAAAAACATATCAAAAACCATTATCTCAAACAGTTCAACGAAGAAACCATCACCCCCAAGCAGTTCGCCAATTGCGGTGAACCCTGCGCGGCAGTCTGCAAAAAGAATCACGGCATCTATAAAAAGGATTACGAACCCTATCAGACCCTGGGTCCGCTCACCGGGATATTTGACCAGAGAGCGGCAGAATTGCTGAACCGGAAGACGGACAGCCTGGGCTACGACGCGATCTCAGCCGGAGGAATGCTGGCCTGGATGATGGAATGTCTGGATAAAGGACTGGTGAAACCCGAAGAGTTTGGGGTGAGCAGCGTTCCGCGCTGGAACCGGGAGACTTTCCGGACCGTGGAGGATTCCGCTCATAATGCTGAGCTTGCCATGCGCTTGCTGGACAATACTTTGGGTCAGGATCCCCTGATCGATTTGAAGGAAGGAGCCCGCAAGTTTGCCCGCAGGCTAGCTCGCAGGAAAGGCGCGGCTGTCATGGACGCCTTTGTCTTCAATTCCTTTGCCCGCAAGGGCTGGATGGTGCCAAATCAATACTGGGTGCCCGGGGTGCTGGCTCCGATGCCTGCCATGGGACGCTATTACATGCATTATGCTCCCCAATACCTCGATCCCCGCACTCTGGGCAAGATATGCGTGGATCGAATGAAGACCGAACTCATGCTCGATAATTTGGGTATCTGCCGTTTCCACAGAGCCTGGGCGGAAGAGATGCTGCCAGAGATCGTGGAAACCTTGTACGGTAAAGGCGCGGCTCTCTTGCTCAACACCCACATAAGTTCCCGGAGGATCAACTGCCGTAATTCCTCGGTCTTCTGGGAATCGGAACGGGCCATCGATCTGGTGCATCAATATCTGCTGCGGGAGAGGGCGAACGGCTGTTCGGAAGAGAATCTGGATCATTGGATCACCCGCTTTACGGAGAACAAGCACGAGGCCGCGCTGGATTATTGGTATGAGATCCGCAAAGGGATAGACGAGAGCCTGCGCGAGGAGTGATCCGTCATTCCAGCGAAGGCTGGTACCTCCTGTCATTCCAGGGGAGGCTGGAATCCATTTATCCCCGCGCTGGATTCCAGCCTTCGCTGGAATGACGAGAAAAACTACTTCAACATCTGCCAGATAAAGAAGGGACAGCCCACTGCCGCTGTTATCACCCCGACGGGGAGTTCTACAACCGTCATATTCTTGGCCAGCAGATCACAGAAGAGCAGAAAGATAGCACCTGTCCACAGGGAAAACAAATAAATCCGTTTCTGTCCGCTGGGGATCCAAAACCTGACCAGATGGGGGATGATCAAGCCTACAAAACCGATGATCCCGGCATAAGATACAACGATCCCAATGATCAGCGATGTGATCACAAAGATCTGCTGACGCACCCGGTTGACGTCGATTCCCACGCTGGAGGCATAACTGTCGCCTCCGCTCATGATATCCAGAATCAGTGATTTCCTTCCCAGCCAGACCATTAGGAGCAGCACCAGAGCCATCAGAGCCAGAAAGATGCTGTACTCACTACGGCTGAAGATCCTGCCCAGATTACCCATTAGAGTTCCCAAAATCAACAGAGTATCCTGCCGTTTGAGATACATCAGCAGCGAGATCGCAGAGCCAAAGAACATCCCGGCGATCACCCCGGAGATCAGGAGGCGCGTCTTGTCAAAACGTCCCTGTTTCTGAGCCAATCCCCAGACCAGGATCAGGGTCAAACCCGCTCCCAGAAAGCCACCCAGCGGCATCAGCACCACCATGCCAAGCACTCCGAAGAGGATGGAACCAAAAGCCGCGCCGGAGGAGATCCCCAAAATATAGGGTTCCGCCAGGGGATTGGCCAGCATCAACTGATAGATCGATCCGATCCCTGCCAGGCTCAGGCCTGTCATTAAAGTGAGGATCAAGCGCGGAAGGCGGACTTGCAGGATGATGTTGTTTCCGGGATTCCCGCTCATGAGATAGACAAAGATCAGCCCCAGACTGAGCGCTGTTAACAGGCTGAATTGCACAAGAGGCTTTTTCAAAGGTCGGCTTCCCAGGCTGTGATGATCTCACGCAGACGCTGCAGCCCTTGCGTGATCCTGGGTCCTGCCCGCTGGATCAGATCCGGTGAGATATCTTGTTCAAAATAGATTTGCTTGTTCTTGATGGCTGGGATATCCTGCCAGCCTTTGCGGTTGAGGATACTCTCCAGACTGTCCTGCGAATAGCAGATCATGATTTCCGGTGCTGCCTGGATCACAGCCTCAGTCTTGATCCGGGAGTAGTCACGCTCCAGACTGCTAAAGATATTATCTC
>JAKLEY010000145.1 GCA_022711455.1 Candidatus Cloacimonadota bacterium | reverse complement strand
ATGTTGACGCAGTTTCCAGCCGTCCCCGGTTTTACTGATGATCAGGGTCCAATCAGATTTGTTTCCGATCTCGATGTAGACCACAGCGCTCATCTGGTCTTCCGCGATACCTCCGTGGATGACCTTATAGTCTCCGGTCTTCCTGAGAGTGGGGATGGAGCTGATCAGCTCCTGATAGCGCAGTTCACTGCCATCCGGTAAACGGTCGTTGATACTCAGCTTCACCAATTGATCCCATTCCATGGCGATCACGTGGTTCATATACTGGCAGGCTATTTGTTCCGCGTTGGGAGGGTTTTGGGCTTCCAGTTTTGAGTATCCCAGCTTCTCCAAAAGGTAGTCCAGAGGAAAATAGGCAGGATACTGGAACTTGGTAAGCCAATCCAGAAATGCAGGTTTATCTTCGGTCACCTTCTGCTGGGGCGTCTGTCCCTCAAAATCCGGCAAAGTTTTGTTGATCCAGAGGTCGATGTAATGTCGGCAAACGCGATCCGCTTCACTGAAAGAATCGGCTTTGAAAGCGGGGAAGGGGCTGAGTTTCTCGGTCTCAAAGCGCGGTTTATAGCTGCATTCCGGGCACTTGAGATCTATGCGCATAAGGTTGCAGCAATCCCAGCCGATATCCTTATTCAGTCTGGAACATTTGCGCACCGGACGTTCATTGTGACAACGCGGGCAACGGGCTTTGGACAGCAGGCTCAGCATGGCTTCAGTCCAGCACCGGAACTGGATTGCGTTTGAAGGCTGAACGGCTCATGAGCTTCTCCACCAGTTCGTATTTCTCTTTGGGAAAGCTCAGGTTTGCCGAGGCGTTGCTGTTTACATCGAGCTCAGTCAGTTCATACAGGATTTTGTCCAGTTCAGGATATGTGATCCCCAGCTCACCTTCATCTGTCTGCCCGTTCCATAGATCGGCCGTGGGCGTTTTATTAATGATTGCTTCAGGGATTCCCAGCACTCGTGCCATAGCCCAAACCTCCGTTTTATAAAGATGTCCGATCGGCTCCAGAGCGCAGGCTCCGTCTCCATGTTGAGTAAAATAACCCACCAGAATTTCTGTGCGATTGCCGGTGCCCAGAACCAAGGCCGGTATCCTCGAAGAATAGTCGTAGAGCACGCTCATCCGCATCCGGGCCATAAAATTGCCTCTGCGCAGCATGGACGCGTCGGGTGCGGTATTGTCAAAATACGCATCCACCATAGGACTGATATCTATCGTAAAGGTCTGAATCTCCAATTGATCAGCAAGCAGTCCGGCATGTCCCGCACTGTCAGGATGGCTGTTCTTGTAGGGCAGGAGTAATCCTGTAACATTTTCTTTGCCAAGGGCTTGGACAGCCAACGCTGCAGATAGGGAGCTGTCTATCCCTCCGGATAAACCCAAAACCACTTTCGTGATCCCAGCCCGAAAGCAGTAATCCCCGATAAAATTCGTGATTCTGGTGATCTCTTGATCGGTCTTAAGTTTTCTCACGTCAACCTCTTTAGTTTCGCTTTATCCAAGCTGCAGTGCAGGGGATTTTCGTCAAGCAGAATCAGATTGTCTTTCATTTATACAGAGACACAGAGACACAGAGAAATAGATCAAAGTCCTGAAGGAAGCATCGGCATCTGACCTGACACTATTAAAGACATGCAGAACCATTATCGTCATCCCTGCGGAGGCAGGGATCCAGGTAACTGTACAGCAGCAATTTACAAAGTAGTGGATTCCAGCATTCGCTGGAATGACGGACGGGGTTTATTAAGTCTTATCACCGCTTTCTGGTTTTGTCAACTGCCTGAATCTGTAGTTGTCCAAGCATATGCCTTTGACTGTCCTGCATCCAGGTGCTATGCTGCAGGCATGCTCCAGTCACGGTTGTGTCTGCAGTGTGCCTGCAGCGTGCCTGCAGCATGCCTTCAGCATGCAGGAAGGTCATCAGGAACCGGGCAGAATTGCTTCTATGGCTTTGATCAGTTCCGGATCCAGGGGTTCGGTACGGCTTCCGAAGCGATTGACGATCTTTCCCTCCGGTGAGATCAGGAATTTATTGAAATTCCAGCTGATCTTGCCGTGGAATTCAGGATTAGTGGACTTCTCCGTCAGGTACTTATATAGGGGATGGATGTTCTTACCCCGGACAGATATCTTGGCAAAGAGCGGAAAATTGACGCCGAAATTAATGCGGCAGAAATCAGCGATCTCAGCATTCTCTCCGGGCTCCTGGTTCATGAAATTATTGGCAGGGAAGCCCAGCACTACAAAACCTCTGTCTTTGTAAAGTTCATACAGTTTCTGCAAAGCGTCGTATTGCTTGGTGAATCCGCATTTGCTGGCTGTGTTGACGATCAGCAAAACTGCGCCTTTATACTCTTCCAGAGTGGTGTTCAGGCCGATGATGGTTTGGACTTCTATATCATAAATAGGTGAATCTGGCATATTTATCTCCTTTCATGGAGATAGTATATTCAAAATTGGGCTTGGGTGTACCAAAAAATAAGGCGGTCAAAAGAGACCGCCTCTGATATGTTTATTGAAGGGTTATCAGACCGAGATTACTTCTTTGACTTCTGGAATCTCTTCCTTGATCACTCTTTCGATGCCGGCTTTGAGGGTGAGAGCGGCCATCGGGCAGCCTTTACAGGCTCCCTGGAGGCGAACTTCGATCACACCGTCTTCTCTGATCTTGATCAGCTCGACATCTCCACCATCAGATTGGATGGCAGGGCGGATCCGGTCCAGTATTTCTTCTACTTTTTCTTGGTTTATCACTTCGTTTCCTATTTAGTTTGTGATGTTCAGGCTGAGGCTGTTTCCACCCGGATAGAGCAGATTCATGGTGTTGCCGTCAACCGTGGCGATCTTGGTGTTGACATTGCCGCTTTCCAGATACCAGGCATTGGTGGAGGCGTCGAAACTGAGTTCGACCGCTTTGTCTGATCCGGTCATCGGTTCGATTCTGATTTGTTCTTTGGGCATGATTATTTTGTAGCTGTCATCTCCGCTGGAAGCGTATTTGATGATCTGTTCGCCATTGTTCATGGCCATTGGGTTGCTTCCGGTCCAGAATTCGATCAGGTTCAAGAGAACCACATCGATGGTGGTCGCTGCGGAATAGACAGGCACCCAGGACAGGATCCAAAAGGCGATCTGGACCATGTATTTGTTGCCCAGAGATCCATTCCAGTCATAAACTTTCTTGGTGAGGGCAAAACTGCCATAGCAGCCTACCATGCTGACTGAAAGAAACATCACGAGAACGAGTGCTGTGACAAGCTTAACCATTGTTTTCATTGTAACCTCCTGTTACTTTTCTTGAGTAATGGTTTTGTCTTTAGTGCTAATATAATTCAGCACGGGTATTAAAACAAGTGTTAAAAACGTGGAAACGATCAATCCGCCTATGCTGACTATGCCCATAGACATGCGGAATTCCTTTCCGGAAGAGCCCACTCCCAGAGCCATGGGCAGCATTCCGATCACAATTGCCAGAGTGGACATGATGATGGGCTTCAGTTTCTCCCGGCAGGCATCGATGATCGAGTCGTGCAGGCTCAAACCGTCTCTGCGGCGTTGGTTTGTGAAGTCCAAAATCAGGATCGCGTTGTTTACCACTATTCCGACCAGCATAATAATGGCCATCATAGAAAAGATATTGATCGAGACACCGGTGAGAAACAAAGCCAGAAACACTCCGATCAGAGCCATGGGCACAGTGGACATGATCAGCAGAGGCTGCACAAAGCTCTCCAGAATGGCTGCCAGCAGCATGTAGGTGAGCAGGATCGCCAGGATGAAAGTGCGGATCATTTCGCCCATGGTTTCCGAAAGCATCTCTGCCTCCCCGCCCCAACTGATTTGATATCCAGCCGGGAGGGATACCCGTTCCAGCCTCTGTTTAATTTCAGCGATCACTTTACCCATGGAGGAATCCGTGGTGTTCGAAGCTGTGAATTGGATGGATTTATAGCGGTTCTGATGGACGATCTTGTTCACCCCGGCTCCGAAATCCACGTCGGCCACCTGAGAAAGCAGATAGGTGCTTCCAAATATCGTTACAGGGAGATTGTTGATCTTCTGGGGAGTATCCACCGAGCTATCTTCCAGCGAGATCTTGATGTCGTATTGATTTCCCTGCTCGCGATATTGAGTGGCAACCATTCCTTCCACCGAAGCACGGATGGCAAGAGCCAGATCATAGACGGTCGCGTTGATCTCAGACATCCTTTCCCGCTTGGGATAGACAGTGAGCTCTGCTCTGCCGGGGCGGGTGCTGGTGTCCAGATTCAAGATTCCGGGTGTGTCCCTGATCTCTTTCAGGACCCCGGCTTTGAGCTGTTCCAGCTTGTCCAGATCCTGACCCTGCAGGAAGAACTTGATCGGGTCCCCACCGGTCATGCCTGCTTGTTGGCTGACCTTGATCTTGGCACCCGGAATGACGGAAAGCTCTTTCGTGAGCAGGTCGATCATTTCTCTGGTGCTCTTGGCGCGGGATTTGATATCCACCAGTTTTACGTCCGAATATGCCAGATTGGTGCCTTTATCCACAAAACCCATCGAGCCCAGATTGGTCACAATATGTTCGATCTCTTTGTGTTTCTCCACACGCTTCTGGATCTCAGCGACTGTTTTGGCAGTCTGCTCCAGATTGAAGCCTTGGGGCAATTCCATGGATATGGTAAGATTTCCCTGATCCATGGTGGGCATCAATTCAAAACCCAAAGACGGAACCAGCATAAAGCTGGCAACCAGTGCCAGAATGCTGAAACCGATCACTGCCCAGCCCCGCTTTCGGGTGGAAAGCACTTTCTGCATCAAACGGCCATACCAGGCGCTGAAACGGTTGAAATACTTCTCGAAACCACGACCGTAGGCTGTTTCTATCTTCTTATGCGGCAAGATCCTGGATGCCAGCATGGGCGTGATGGTGAAAGATGTGATGAGCGAAAATATGGTCGCATAGGTGACGGTCATCCCGAATTCTTTGAAGAACTGGCCAACCATCGAACCCATGGTTGCGATCGGGAGAAAAACTACAATGTTGGTAAGGGTTGAGGCCAGCACTGCCACAGCAATCTCAGCCGTTCCGCGGTCTGCAGCGACTACTCTGTCATGACCCATGTCTTTGTGCCGGAAGATGTTTTCCAGCACGACCACGGAATTGGCCACCAGAATACCGGTTGAAGTCGATAAACCCATCAGGGTCATGATGTTGAGCGTGAAACCTGCCATCTTGAGGAAGACAAAGGTACTGATGATCGAGATCGGCATTGAGAGAGCAATGATCAGCGTGGAGCGAAGATCATGCAGGAAGAGGAAGAGCACCAGTCCGGTGAGCAGAATTCCCATCCAGATGTTGGATGTGGTGTCGTTCAAAGAAGCCTTGGTGAAGTCTGAATCATCTCTGATCATGCGCAGGGTGACGCCCTTGGGCAGATCCTTTTCGATCAGCGGGAGTTGCTTGCGAGCTTCTTTGGCAATGTTGACAATGTTGCCATCGGGGCTGTTTGTGAGCGAGATGCGCACGATATTGTCTTCCTGCTTGTGGTCGGGGACGTTGTAATAGATTGCCCGGCTGGTGACCTCGGCACTTCCGTCCACGATCTCTGCAAGACTGGAGAGCTTCTTATTGCCAAAACCTGTTGGAATGATGGTCTCAGCGATCTGACCGGGATCCTGGTATTCCCCTTTCAGACGCACGAAGTACT
>JAKLEY010000144.1 GCA_022711455.1 Candidatus Cloacimonadota bacterium | reverse complement strand
AGATCAACAACTGGGACGGTAACCCTGAAGACGCAATCAAGCTGTCAGACCTGATGCAAGGCATTGCCTCATATGATTCTGTCAGCATCGTCTGCTACGACGGCTATGGTGAAGGTAAATATTACCAGACCGCTGCTATCCAGGACGGATACTATCTGCTTGATAGCGAACGCACGATCTTCCCGACTGCCAGCCTTCCCAACAACCAGAAGAAAATGAAGAAAGTCGCCTATCTGGAAGTCTTCGGTGGCAGCGCTCAAGAACACAGCTTTGCGCTTGCTCCCATCCCCACTGCAGACCTCACATTTCAAAAGCCTGCTTCGCTGACGGGCTACACTTCCACCATCCTTCCAATTGGAGATTGATCCAAACACATGAAACACTTAGCTTTAGTCTTCCTCTGCCTGACAGTCCTGACCGGCTTGCGGGCAGAGGAGGCCAAGGCTGACAGTATCCGACAATACACTCTGCGAGTTATTAAAGTGGTGGCAGAGCGCCCTGGTCAAAGTATCGGCTCCCTCACTCTCAAACCACTTCAGAAAGGCATTGACGACAGTCCCATGAACCTCCGGGAAGCTTTGGAACATGTCCCCGGAATCAGTGCAACGACCGGCACCAAGGATGAGAGTAACCTGAGGATCAGGGGTTTTAGAAAGAATGAGGTCAAGATCCTCATCGATGGAAGACCTCTCACAGGAAGCTATTTTGGCAATGTCGATCTCAACAATATCGCCCTTTCCGGAATCAAGGAAGCCATTATTATCAAAGGTCCCGGCTCAGCTGTTTATGGCTCCGGAACGATGGGAGGAGTGGTCAATCTAATCACCAGGGCACCAACAAATCAGGACTGGCTCACTTTGGGTCTCTCAGCTAAACGAAATAACAACAACAGTATAGAACTCACCGGCAGCCATAGCTTTGAAAACTGGGACTTCCTTGTCTACGGATCAAGGGATAACTCCGAGGGAGCGGTGTTATCAGATGATTTTGAACCGACCGCGTACGAGAATGGAGGGGTCAGGAACAATTCACGTAAGCAGGGCTACAGCTTCCAGAGCCGCTGGGGTGCCACCATTGCAGGATTTCACCAGCTGGGTCTAAATCTGGGTCTGAACTATATTCCCCGCAAAGAGATTGCCTCATCGATCTATGAGGCAAAATACCGTTTGTATGAAGATTGGGCACGCGCTCAGGGCAGTTTGTCCTACAGTTATGAACTGGCTCCGAACACATCTCTGGACGCGCTGCTTTACTTTGATGAAGCCCGGGATCACTACTTTGAATACAACGATTCCGCTTACCAGATCATGAATGTTGATTCTCAGATGCAAAGCAGGCTCTGGGGATTCAATCCGAAGCTCAGATGGCAGATGAGTCCTAAAACCTTATTAAATTTTGGTTATAGAGCCGAGACGACCTCCAGTAGCCGCAAAGATAACGGAAATTATCAGGATTGGACATCGCATCATACGACTCAGCATCAGGGCTTTGTCCAGCTCGAGTATTTACACGATGAGCTCAGATTCAATGCCAGTTTGGGTCTGGTGATGGCCTCCAGCGATCTGAATACTAATCTCAGATCTTATCTGGAGCCTGCTTTGGGGATCATCTGGCAAACAGAGCAAGCCGGCGAATTCTCAATAGCTCTGGGCAGAAACATAGCCTTCCCCACTATGCGTCAGCTCTTCAGCTTCGAGCATGGCAACCCGGATTTGAGAGCACAGACAGCTCTGAAAACAGAGCTTGGTCACAAGATCCCAATGCGCGTGCTAAATCGTGATCTGGCGCTTGGGAGTTCTTTCTTTTATAACAGTACCCACGGGTTGATCGACGAATATCAGGGCGTGTATCAAAACCTGGATCAGGTTGAGAGCTGGGGAACAGAGATTTCACTTTTAGTCAAAGCCACAAACTGGCTTGAATTTGACTTCAACTACAATTGGCTGGACCATCTGGGTAAAAACGGGTATCATCTGACAGAGAGTCCCGAACATAGTGCTGAGTTGTTTGCCAGGCTTGATCTGCCCTGGAGAATGAAGCTGAGTTTGAACGGTTTCTATCAGGGTAATAGGCTTAGCGAGGACAGTTCTTTCAATCTGAGAGAATTGGAAGCATATTGGGTGTATAACTTGCAGGTGCAAAGAACCTGGGAGAAATTCAGGATCTATGCAGGCTTAGAGAATATCATGGATCGGAATTATGCCTCTGAATGGGGCTACCCCGGGGCAGGGAGAAACTTTAACCTGGGTCTGGAACTAAAAATCTAATCAGTCTGATAGTGGGGATCAAAGATAAGGATCTGAGATCTGTAGGTCTGGCGAAGGTCAGTGATATGCTTCACGATTGCTATGTCCCGCTCAAGATTGGTCAATCTGGCTCGCAGACTATCTTTAATCTCGTCAAAGCAGATCTTACTCTTCATCCTGCGATCAGTCACCATTAGGATATGGTAGCCGTGTTTGGTTTTAAAGGGCTGGCTGATCTCTCCAACCTTCAGGGCAAAGGCCTGGTCTTCGATCTCTTTGAGCAGCTTCCCTCTGGTGAAATAACCCAGATCTCCCGCTCTGCTGCAGGTGGGGCATTCGGAACCTGGTGAGAACTGCAGGAAATCATCCTGACTGTTGATCGCTGCCCTGAGCTTGATCGCCCGATCCAAGGTCTTATCGTCATCTCCCTTAAGCAGGATATGTGAAGCGCGAACCTCCTCACAAACGAAAAATACATCTTTCTGCTCTTCATAGAACTGATAAACCTGTTCCTCGGTGATGGGAGAGCTGGGAGAACTGACTTTATCCAGATATTTCTTGATCAGAATGCGTGATTTGATCAGCTTTTCAAGCTTGCCTGCCTCAAACTGAGCGTAACCCGGATCAGCTGTGCCTGCTTCAGAATCCTGATCATCGATGATGTCCATAACAGCTGTCTCATATTCTTCGTCACTGACACCAAAGCCAGTCTGAGTCGCCATATGTAACAATAACATCCTGTCGATCAAGTGCGCCAAAGCTGAGCTAAGCTGCTGCTGGCTGTTCCTGACGGATTCCGGCAAACGACGAGCCTCAGCTATGACTTCGCTCTCATAAATATCCAGATCAAATACCTTGGCAATAACTTGCATCAGTTCCCCTTATATCAGTCTATCTATCGTTGAATTTGGCTGTGATACGATCGATAACTGATGATATACTAATGCCCGGGGATGTGATTGTCAAATCAAAATCGCACTTTCTATACCAAGTGACCTGCCTTTTGGCATAATTGCGGGTGTGTTGCGCAGTGATGTCAGCACATTCTTCCAGACTCCGAGAGCCTTCCAGATATGGGATAAACTCTTTGTAACCCAATGTTTTGAGCCCGGGTGACTGAGATGAATATCCTTTGTTTAGAACTTGCGTGATCTCATAAATCAAACCCTGTTGCAGCATGAACTCCACTCGTTGATTGATTCGGGCATAGAGTTCATCTCTGGTCAGGTCGATCAGGATTCGAAATGTAGAATAGATGGAATCCCGGGGTTGTTCCTGCCAGTGTTTGGAAATGGCTTTCCCGGTAGCCTGATAGATCTCCAGTCCACGCAGGATGCGCTGGACATCGTTGCTGCTTATCCGTGCCGCAAACACGGGATCCAGAATGCTAAGCTCTCTGTAAAGGATCTCTGTTCCCTCAGTGTCGAGCCGTGCTTTCAGCTTAGTCCGCAGCTCCGGATCGATGGGTTGATGTTCGAAGATACCTTCCAGTAAGGCTTTTATATAGAGCCCGGTGCCCCCACAGACGATGCTCAGCTTACCGCAATCATGATTCTGCTTTATAATCGGTTCGGCGTCTTTGATGAATGAACCTGCGTTGTAGATCTGGAGCGGGTCAATTATATCGATCAGATGGTGTTTTACCCTGCTCTGTTCTTCCTCCGATGCCTTCGCTGTGCCGATGTTCAGCTCTGTATAGACTTGCCGGGAATCTGCCGAGATGATTGAAGTCTGCAAAGCCTCAGCCAGATCCAGTGCCAGAGCTGTCTTCCCTGAGGCTGTGGCTCCTTCAATTGTGATCAGGGGGATCATACGAGACGTTTGAACTTCTTCTCAAAATCCGTGGTGGTCATTTTGATCAGTACGGGACGCCCGTGAGGACAGAAATAAGGCACCTTGCAGGCAAAGAGGTTATTGATTATATCCAGCATTTCCCTGCGGCTGAGTTTCTTGCCTGCCTTGATCGATGATTTGCAGGCAATTGACTTGGCAAGACTATCCCTGAAATCTGGGTTGACTTCCAGCTCACTCTCCAGTTGCTTTAGGATCTCGATAAAGACCTTGCCTCCCTGCCAATCACCCAGTTCCGCAGGGATCTCTTCCACCACCAGAGAGTCTCCGCTGAATTTCTTGATCGCAAACCCGATCTTTTCCAGCAGTTCCAGATTCTTTTCCACCATATCCCTGATCTCCACTGCAATATAGGGAGGGATGTCGATCACTATGGGAACCACCAACCGCTGCCGCACAGCAGGGGCTCCACCTGCTCTGTGCAAGAGCTTTTCATAGGTGATACGCTCGTGGGCTGCATGCTGGTCGATCACTACCAGCCCGTCTTCAACCTGAACGAAGATATAAGTGTTATGCAATTGCCAGGGATTGATATAGTCCTCTTCATTGGCCAAAAGCAATTTGTAGGACAATTCATCGTTCGGCTGTTCCGGCAAGAGTTCCAATTGCTCACTGTTGGCTTCCAGCTCTGGATTGTGGATTGGTATGTTCTGGTGTTTGGGCTCGCTCGGCTCACTGCGGAAAACATCATCCTGAAAGAGCTGGCTGAACTCCTTCTGATACTCAGAGTAGCGAGGAATCTCGATGTTTGCCTTGAAGATATCCTGCTCCAGACGAGTGGCCTGATCCACCGCTGAGGCATTGTGAAACTTCAGACGGGTGGATTCAAACTTGGCTGCTTCGTATTTATCCAAGGCCTGTTTAATAGTGGAAAGCACCATGCCATGCACGTGCTGCTGTTCGCGGAAACGCACTTCCTGTTTGGCAGGATGTACGTTCACATCAATCATATCAGGCGGAACTGTGATAAAGATCACATAGGGCGGAGTTGTGCCCTTGGCCCAGGCTCTGGTCTTGAGAATGAAAGGTTCATAACCTGCTTTGATGCTATGCTTAACGGTCCGGTCGTTCACATATCTTCCATTGATAAAGACATATTGGATGTCCAGCAATTTATCGCTGCGATCTTCCAAGCCGAAGATATAGCCCTCGACCCTGTATCCACCTGCCTGGGAGGATATCTCGATCACATCATCCGAGAAGAAACTGCTGCCGAAGATATCCGACATCCGCACTGTTCGCTCAGAGGTGGATACATAATTCAGCTTTTCGCGTCCATCAACCACGAGTTTGAAGCTTATCCCGGGGTAAAGAATAGCTTGATAGTGGAAGTATTTCAGGATGTGCCTCAGCTCCACCTGATCAGAACGCAGGAACTTCCTGCGGGCAGGGATGTTCTTGAAGAGACCTTTGACTGTGATGGTGGTTCCGGGATTGGATGAGGTTTTACTGATTCCGAGTAGTCTGCCGTTGTTAAACTCGATTCTGGTAGCAGTATCCAGAGTTCTCGAGCGCGTGGTCATGGTAAGGCCTGAAACACTGGATATACTTGGCAGAGCTTCACCCCGGAATCCGAGAGTGTTGATGTTGATGATATC
>JAKLEY010000143.1 GCA_022711455.1 Candidatus Cloacimonadota bacterium | reverse complement strand
AAGGAGTGGGCGGATTCACCGAGAGCCTGCTGAACCGGGTGGTGATCCCCTTTGAGGGCAGCTATGCCAAGCTGGAAGAACTGCTCACCCACGAGCTGACTCACGCCTATATAAACGCTCTGGATAAACGCATCACCAATGCCATCAATGCCTTGCGCCCCACCAGTTTCCCCTTCTGGTTCTCCGAAGGACTGCCGGAATATCTGTCCATTGGCGGTGAAGATGCCTATAACAACATGTTCATCCTGGATATGGTGCTAAACGACAAAATGGGGAAGCTGGAAAACACCGACGGATATCTGGCTTATCGTCTGGGTGAATCCTTTCTGGTCTTCCTTGCCAAGACCTACGGCAAGGAGAAAGTGGGTGAATATTTCTATTCCATGCGTTCCGTGGCGGATGAAGACGACGCCAGCAAAAGGATCTTCGGCCTGGAATTCAAGGAACTGCAGGAGCGCTGGCGTTTCCAGCTCAAACGCGATTACTATGCCCTGATCGGGAAAAACACCATCCCCACCGAACGCTATGAACAGCGCACGGACAACAGCAAAGACGGCTCCTATTTCAACATCATGCCGCGTTTCTCTCCGGACGGCAGCCGCTTTGTGTATTTCTCCGATCAAAAAGCCCGTTTCAGCATCTGGATGGCGGGCACCCATGGTCTTGCTCCCGCCAAACGTATCCTGCTGGGAGAAGCGACAGCCAGGCATGAAGAATTCTATTATTTCCGTTCCAACCTCAGCTGGTTCCCGGATAACCGGCGCATTGCCTTTGTCTCAAAAAGCGCGCCGGGTGACCGCATTCACATTCTGGACGTGGATACCGGCAAGATCGTACGCAGCATTCTCATCCCGCGGCTGAGCGCGCTCTATGAGATCGACGTGGCTCCCGATGGCAGCAAGATCGTGATCTCGGCTCAGGCAGGAATGCAATCCGACCTCTGGCTCTATGATCTGGAAACCGATGAGACCATCCGGCTGACCAACGATGGTTTCGACGACCGGCAACCCCGCTTTTCTCCGGATGGAACCCGCATTGCCTACAGCTCGGAGCGTCAGGTCAATCCTCCCAAAGAGGGCTTTTTTGACGGGCTCGTCTCCAATATCTTCAGCTATGAGCTCAGCTCGGGAGCGATCCTGCAGCACACCTTCGAGACCAGTAATTGCAGCAAACCTGATTGGGACAGCACCGGCAGCCGTCTGATCTATCTGGGTGAAGCGGATGGCATCAACAATCTCTTTTGCCATGATCTCGGCTCTGCCAGCACAAGCAGGGTCACAAACACGCTGTCCGGAGTCTACAGCGCTGATCTTTCTCCGGATGATCAGGCCTTGCTGCTTTCCATCTATTTCAACGGCGCCTGGAACGTCTATTATGGCAACGATCCGCTCCAAAACCTTGCCGGGGAACAGGGCAAACCAGCAGTGGAGCCGGTTGCGGATGACAACATCTCGCGTCTGGTGCCCCTGCAAAACCTCGGTTTTTATAACAAGAGACCCAAATTCAAGCTGCCCCGGATCAACCCTTCAGTGCGCCATGATCCCCGCCGGCCCTTCTTTAGCAGCCTCACATTTGCCAATGAAGACAGCATGCGCGCCCAGGTGGATTACAGCTGGGATGCCAAACCGGACAGCCTTGGCGCGGTTCCGGAGCCCAAAAAGTATAAACCCAGGTTTCATCTGGATAATTTCTGGGGAGGATTTGCCTATTCTTCCGCTGCCGGAGCAGTCGGTCAGCTGCAGCTTGGCCTCAGCGACCTGATGGGAAATCACGGGATCGGGATCGATCTGGGCATTGCCGGCAAGATCAAGAATTCCAATATCCTGATCTCCTATCTCTATCTGAAACAACGCGCGGATTACGGCGTCGGGCTCTACAACCTCTTTGACGAAGCCTATTACCGTGAGTTTACAAACAACCCCGAAGACGATTATTTCCGGGTGCGCCAGCGCGAAACCGGGATCTATCTGCTCTACCGCTATCCCCTGAGCCGTTTCCTCAGAATAGATTTTGACCAGCGGTTTTACAACTGGGAATATCACATCGATTCCTGGGATTGGAATCCGGCCTACACCGAGGGTGAATGGGCAGAAGACAACTATCCCCTGGGCAGCGCCTACAAGCCCCTGAAAGAGCTGGTCTATGCTCCCGGTCTGAGCATAGTGCATGATAACGCGCTTTATGGATCCACCGGCCCCATGACCGGCTGGCGCGGGCTGTATATGATCCGCAAAAGCTTTGCCCCCAATCAGATGGACTTTTTTTCAAACTATCTCGACCTCCGTGCCTACAGCCTCTTCAGCAAACGCTATGCCTTTGCCAACCGCTTCATTGCCGCCCTCAGCACCGGAAAGAATCCCCAGCGTTACAGTCTGGGCGGTTACAACGGAGTGCGCGCCTACGATGGAGAACTCAGCGGTGAGAAGAAGCTGCTGGTGAGCACCGAGCTGCGTTTCCCGTTCTTTGATTACATCGATCTGGCTTTCCCGGTGCCTTTGGGATTCAGCAATATCCGCGGCGCCGCCTTTGTGGATCTGGGCGCGGTCTGGGACAGGAACAAGGATTTTCAGCCCATGCATCTGGATAAATTCAAGGATCTGCATATGGGCTTCGGTTTTGGTCCCCGGCTGAATCTGGGTTACTTTGTGCTGAAGTTTGACCTCGCCTGGGAGACGGATCTGTCCCGAAACTCCAAACCGCGTTACTACCTCAGCCTCACCGAAGATTTTTAAAAAGATATTACAGATAAAATGAACACATATAGGAGTACCCATGAAAATTGACGTTATCCGCAAGTTGCCCGAACATTTGGATACGATTGTTGTCTTACATCACGAGAATGAGCCTCTTCCCGTTTTGGATTTCATGCCGGAGGAGCTGCAAACTGCCATCGAAACCTTTATCAAAGCCGAAGAGCTCAGCTTTGAATATGGCAAGATCAACAACTTCCACCATATCGGCCAGAAATATAACACCCGGATCATCCTCTGCGGAGCAGGTGATCCCGGCCAGCTGTCCATGGATAAACTGCGCCGGCTCTTTGCCAATTGCGTGCGCCTGGCCTCCAAACTGAAGACCAGATCGATCTATCTGTTCATGGGCTTCCTGCCCTCGCTAAACGATGTGGCGTTTGGCCATGCCCTCTCCGAAGCGGTCTTGCTGGCTGTTTACACTTTTGATAAATACCTCTCGGAAAAGAAAAACGGCGTCATCGAATCCCTGCATTACGTCCTGAACAACAAGAATACCCGGCATATCAACCGCGGCATTCTGGAAGGCAGGATCTATGCCGAAACCACGATGCTGGCACGTGATCTGGTAAACGAACCCGCAAACGTGATCAATCCGGACACTCTGGCTGAGACTGCCAAAAAAGCAGCGCTGCAATATGGCTTCTCGATCGAGATCATCTCCATGGACAAGCTCAAACGCATCAAAATGGACGCCTTCCTGGCCGTGGGCAGAGGTTCAAAATATGAGCCCAAGCTCATCATAATGCGCTATCTGGGCAATCCCGACGGCAAAAAAGAAACGATCGGACTGATCGGCAAAGGCCTCACCTATGACAGCGGCGGATATTGCATCAAGACCCCGCAGGGCATGGTCAACATGAAAAACGACATGGGCGGTTCCGCTGCCGTGATCGGAGCGATGTCTGCAATTGCCACTCTGCGCCTCAAGGTGAACGTGATCGGGATCGTGGCAGCCTGCGAAAACATGATCTCCGGTGAAGCCTATCGCCCCGGGGATATCCTGCGCAGCATGAGCGGCAAGACCATCGAGGTGATAAACACCGATGCTGAGGGTCGCCTGACCCTGATCGACGCCATCCACTATGCCATCGAACGCGAAAGAGTGGACCGGGTTCTGGATATTGCCACCCTCACCGGAGCGGCAGTCGCGGCTTTGGGTCCGCAATTCTCCGCGGTTTTGACCAATAACGAAGCCTGGCTGCAGCAGCTGAGGACCGCCTCCGATTTCACGGGGGAATTGATCTGGGAAATGCCCGCGCATGAAGAATATAAGGAAATGCTCAAGAGCGAGATCGCTGACCTCAAAAACGTGGGTGGAGCAACTGCCGGCTGCATCACAGCGGGGCTCTTCATCAAAGAATTTGTGGCAGATAAACCCTGGCTGCACATCGATATCGCCGGAACCGCGCTCAAAGAAAAGGAAGCCGGGATCTATTCCTATGGCGCCACCGGAGTCGGAGTGCGCCTCCTGACCTCGCTCCTGCGAGAAATGGAATAAGCCCCGATCCATGAAAGCCTTCAAAGCCTGCAGCATCCTGATCTTGCTGCTTCCGGTTCTGTTTTCCTGCAAGGCAGGAGCGGAGCGGGAAAAACCCCTGATCGTGGTCTCGATCTATCCCTATGAACTGCTGGTGAAAGAACTGGTGGGCTCTGCTGCCGATGTGATCAGCATCATCCCTCCTGCAGCCTCCCCGCACGATTGGTCTCCCAATCCCTCAAATCTGAGCGCGCTCAGCAAAGCCAAACTGATCATCATCAACGGTCTGGATCTCGAGCAGTCTTTGAACCAGGCTCTACGCCAGCATCAGGACAAACTGCTCGTCATCTCAGAGCTGATCAGATTCAAGCCGGATTCTCTTTACGCTGATGATCCCGAACATTCGGGCGCGCCGGATCCCCATATCTGGACTTCCGTGAACTATCTGCAGCGAATGGTCGATGCTCTGGAACCGGAGCTGAGATCCCGTTTCAGTGAGCTTGCGGATTCAATCTCCGCCTCCAGCCTCCGGGTGAGATCCGGGCTGAAAGAGGTTGACAGCCAGATCAGAGCAGAAGTCAGCAGTTTTAAAGATCCCGCCATCATCACCTACCACAACAGCTTTGGATATTTCCTGAAGGACTATGGGATCCGGCATCTGGCGTCCGTGCAATCTGCTCCCGGAAAGGAGCCCGGTCCCCGTGAACTGGGTGAGCTGGGCAGGCTGATCAAAGCCAGAGGACTGAAAGCCATCTTTGTGGAGCCTCAAATGAGCCGCAAATCCGCGGAGGTCCTGGCTCGTGAATTCGGGCTCAGGATCCTGATCCTGGATCCGATCGGGAACAGCCTGGGCGCTGAAACCATCTACGATTTCCTGCTTTCCAACTGGAAGATAATGAGGCTGGGCCTGCAGGAGGATAGTCCCTCCCCGAAATGATCGAATTCAAAGCCATCAATTTCCGCGTGGGCTCCAAGCTCATTCTGGAAGATATCAACCTGATGATCGGAGATGGAGAATTCGTTGCCGTGATCGGACCCAACGGCGCCGGAAAATCCACCCTGATCAAGATCCTGCTCGGTTTGCGGGAAGCCAGCTCCGGAGCTGTGTTCCTGGACGGGATCCCTCATCACGCCTGGCTGAAGCAAAACAGCATCGGCTATCTTCCTCAACGTGAAGAATATGACCCGTCCTTCCCTGCTTCCGCTCTGGATCTCGTGCTGCTGGGTTTGATGGCTCAGCTGAGATTCGGGCAACGGTTCAGCAAGCCGCACAAACAGCAGGCTCTGGATGCCATGGAGCAAACCGGCACCTCTCATCTGGCTCGTCAAAGCATCGGAACCCTTTCAGGCGGGGAATTCCAACGCGTTCTGCTGGCCCGCGCGATTGCCTGCAAATCCAAATATCTGATCCTCGATGAACCCGAAGCCTCGCTGGACAGGGCAGGGGTTCAAAGCTTTTTCGCCCTCCTCAAACAGCTCAATGAACAAGGACGCACCGTCATCACCA
>JAKLEY010000142.1 GCA_022711455.1 Candidatus Cloacimonadota bacterium | reverse complement strand
TCAACAGCTTAAACATCTGCAACACGCTTACGACGAAGCTTTGCAGGCTAGCACTGAAAAATTTTGGGGGTATGCGTGCTTTTTCTCCATGGTCTCAAGAAATCCTTGACGAAAAGCAGCATCGTTTTTTACTGCTGACTCAGGGAGTTTTACATGAAGATATTGATTATTAACTGTGGCAGTTCTTCACTGAAATACGAGCTTTATAAGATGCCGGAACGCGTGAGTTGCGGCAAGGGTCAGGTCGAACGCATAGGCCAGAAAATGGGTAAGATCACCCAGGAACATGCGGGGAAGAGCTTGGAGCTGTGTCTGGCAGTGCCGGATCATAAAGAGGCTTTCAAACTGATGATGACAGCGCTGCTGGATCCGGAACAGGGTCTTATCAGCGACCTTAGCGAGATCCAGGGGATTGGACACCGGGTGGTGCACGGAGGAGAGCAATATTCATCTTCCGTGGTCATCGATGACGACGTCATCAAAGCTATATCAGACAATTGTGAGCTGGCTCCCCTGCATAATCCAGCCAATCTGACCGGCATCATGGAAGCCAGGGAACTCTTTGGCAGCCTGCCTCAAGTGGCAGTTTTCGACACAGCTTTTCATCAGACTCTGTCTCCCAGTGCCTATCTCTATGGCATTCCGCGGGAGTTTTATGATAAATACCGTATCCGCCGTTACGGTTTTCACGGCACCAGCCATCGTTATGTGCACGGGATAGCTCTGGAAATGACCAAAAGGGCGGAATGCAACACCAACATGATCACCTGTCATCTGGGTAACGGCGCTTCCATAACTGCCATCCAGGCAGGGAATTCCATCGATACTTCCATGGGCTTCACACCTCTGGAAGGCTTGATGATGGGCACCCGCAGCGGGGATCTGGACCCCTCCATCATCTTCTATCTGGAAGAACGGGGCTACGATTTTCACGAGATCCAGAATATCCTGAACAAGAAAAGCGGGCTGCTGGGGCTTTCCGGAATTTCCAGTGACCTGAGGGATCTGGAAGCTGCTGCAGATGAAGGAGATCAGCACGCCATCGAAGCCCTGGATACCTATGCCTACCGGATCAGACGCTATATCGGAGCTTATGTGGCAAACCTGATCAAGGTCGATATGATCGTCTTCACGGGGGGGATCGGGCAATATGGAGTGAAGATGCGTGAACGTATCTGCGAGCGTCTGGAAAATCTGGGTATTCACATCAATCGTGACCTCAACCGCTCCACAGGAGCAAAAGCAGGGATCATCTCCCAAGCCTACTCACCAATCACGATCCTGGTGATCCCCACCAATGAGGAACTCCAGATCGCCATTGATACGGCTGAGCTCATCAGCTAAAGTTCGATCTCCAGGGGAGGATATATGAAGCAAATAAAAGCCTTGATGATCTTGCTGATCCTGCTCTGCGGCAGTATCTTGGCGGGCTCGACCCTGACTTCGGTGCAAGCCGTGGATGAAGGGAAAAGCGCTTCCAGAATCAGCATTCGGCTCAGCGAAGCGGTGGATTACCGCTTCAACAGCTCTGGAAACACCATCAACGTAGCTTTACCGGGGGTGAAACTGGGAAGCACTGAGCCCCAGTATCGCAGGCTGAGCCATGTGATAGACTATATAAGCCTCTCTGAGGATACAGCCGGAAGCTATGTCACGATCGGGTTGATGGCAGATTTTAAGGTTGCGCAGAACAAAACCCCTTCCGGTTTGACGATCCAGATCGGCGATCCTCCTCCTCAAACCCAACAAACCGCTGTGCAGAAGCTTAGCCCTTCCAAGCCCTCTGCCTCTACACCGGTTTTGGCTGATACAGCAGTTACCGGATCCGTCCCCCAAGATAGCCTGGCTTCTATAAACGGCATGCAGAAAGCTGAACGGAAGCCACAACCGAAGCACAAAGCCTCCCGCGCTGAGCTCTGGGCAGGCTTTGTGGCTGTATTTGAAGCCCATCCGCTGATCTATGGTCTCTGTTTGCTGCTTATCCTGAGTTTGCTGGCGATCTTGCTCTGGCCCAAGCGTTTGGCAAGGTCGGAAGCAGAACAGACCGGTCCTGATCTGGGCTTGAATGGAGCCACTCTGATCATGGACGCGAACACAAAAGCCCGCATGATAGGCAAACTCAAGGATGAAGGCTGGACGGCTGAGGAGATCAGCCGCGAGCTTAAACTGCCCTTGGCAGAGGTGGAACAAATCGCCTCGGAATCAAGGTTTGGGGATTAGTCTGTGTTCAGGAAAACCTTAATTCTTACTGTGCTCACCATTATCTTGCTGCACTGCGTACATATTCAGGCAGTTCCGTTGATCCCCGGCTCAGCCTTCGATCCGGAAGTGCAACCCTATTCCGGCCTCAGCATAGTGGGTGATCAGGATTCGGTGGGTGATGATATCGGGCTTGTGCGCCCGGGTCTGCAGCATCCCTTCCGGACCTGGAAAGGCTTGCGGGGAGCTGTTTTAGAAGCTCTCTCACCCGGAACCCCCAAACGGAGCATCCTGCGCTATGCCTGGCAGGGAGAGGGTTTGGAACTGAAGACAGACCTGAACATTGTGGCAGGTTATGAATACAAAATCCGTGAACAAGGGAACTACGGCTTTCTCTACAAAGGTTTACGTCTGCGTAACGTGATCAATGACAGACTTTTTCTCTCCACCCGCTGGTGGAACGGAGGCTTTTTCGGGGATCTGGACAGCGCTGCCAATGACCCTCTGATCGACAGCTGGCACAAAGTGAACCCGGACCGGATCACTCTGGACAACCTCAGTGCAGATCTCAGCTATCGGGTTCCGCATCTGGGTCTGTCTTTGGGCAGGTCCAAATTCAACGTCACCAATAGTTTCAGCGGCAGCATTGTTCTGGGTGACAAGGTCAACGAATACGGCTATCTGATGGCTGAAGGCAGCCTGGGCAGATTCACGCTTTCGATGTTGCAAGGCGCCCTGGTGGCGGACAGCATCTATGTCGAAAACCCCTCAACCCCCGTCAATCTGCATTACTATCCGGATAAATTCCTGGCTCTGCATCAGCTCTCCTACGCTGCCGGAGGAGGGGTTCAGCTCTTTGCGGGAGAAACGGTTATCTATGGTAACCGGGGTCTGGATCTGAATTATCTGATCCCCGTCTCCTTCTGGAGAGCTGCCGAGCATAACCTGCGTGATCGCGATAACGTAATGATCTATGGCGGAATGAATTACAAACCAAGTCCGGATCTGGTCATCTATCTTCAAGGGGCTCTGGACGAACTCAGCTACAGCAAGCTCCTTACAAACTGGTGGGGCAATAAATACGCTCTGCAAACGGGTTTGCAGGCTGCTCTACCCCGGCTCTATCAAAGCGGAGGGAAGAGCCCTGTGCTAAATCTGGAACTCACAGCCGTGCGGCCCTGGACCTACGCGCATTATATGAATCACACGATGTATTCGCATGACCGCAGACCTCTGGGTTACAGCAAGGGTTCCAATCTGGTGGATCTGTCTGTGGGACTGAAGCTTCCGCTTCCACTCCAGACCAGTTTGCAGAGTTCCGCTTCCTTCACTCGCCAGGGTTCATTCGGTTCCAGCTGGCAGGAGAACTACGCTGAAGCCTTCCCCGGTCAGCAGCAATATGATGGCACAGCCGAGTGGTTTGAGGGGAACAGGACCGACAAGATCAAGCTGCAAAACATTCTCAGCATTGATCTTATGGCGCATCACCGCTTGCGTCTTGGTCTGAGCAGTGAACACATTGAGAACTGGAAACACGATCTAAGTGCCGGTTGGCAGTTTAGTTTCTAAGATGAGGAGCAGCCTATGATCAAGATCGACCGGATGGAATTTCCAAACCGTTATAAAATAAGAGACATAAGCATCATCATCGTCATTGTTGCCGCGATGTTTGGGATCTGGCTCAATGGACAATCTCAACGCCGGCTCAAAGAGCAGGTTGTCATCAGCGACGTGAGAATAACAGACTTTAACAATCAGGCGGTTTATCTGGATTATCGCATTGAAAACAAAGGCAGAAGCAGCCGGGAACTGAAACTCTTGGCAAAGGTCTCAGGTCCGGATGGCAGCGAACTTGCCAGTGCTCTGTTCATCATCGAAGTGCCTCCGCACAAGGTGCAGGAACGCAATAAGATCCTGGATAAACTCAATTACAGTCTCAAAGAGGGAGAGGCTCCCGGCAAAGCGGAGATAATTATCTACGAACGCCGCATATTTTAAGCCGGAAAAGCATCAAAATATATTGACAATCTTCCGGCTCTGCCACAAATTGAAAATCTCTCATATTTCTGGATAAAAGGAAGACTACTCATGATTTACACATCTGATAAACTGCAAAAGATAGCCTGGCGCTATCTTCCTGAAGGCTTCGACATCCGTTCCTGGGAAAACATTCAAGCCTGGTTGGAAGAGCTCACACAAGAGACCCCAGGCTCACCGGACGATCTGATATCCTTCGTGACCCGCTATTCCGAGCTCTCCAAAGCGATGTCCGATGAGCTCTCCTGGCGCTATATCCGCATGACCGTGAACGCGGACGACCAACTTCTGGCAGACGAGTATAACGATTACTACGCAAAGGTTTATGCCCCGGCGGAGCCCTATAGATTCCGGATCAAAAAGATCTTTTACGACAGTCCTCAGCGGCAGGCTTTGGATCCCGGGCAATACGCGCATCTGAACCAGATCATAGCCAATGATATCGAGATCTACCGGGATGAAAACGTCCCGCTCCAGATTCAGGAAAGCGAGCTCTCGAACAAATACGGCAGTTTAGTGAGCAAAATGAGCGCTGAATTTGAGGGAGAAGAACGCACGGTGGCTCAATTGGGAGTCTTCCTCAAAGACAACGACAGAAGCAAACGTGAAGCTGCCTGGCGTCTGCGCATGGGCTTGTTCAAGGCCCAGGAAGCAGAGCTGAATCAACTCTTTGACGAACTGAAGTCACTACGGCTCCAAATGGCTGCCAATTCCGGCTTTGCCAACTACCGGGACTATATGCACAGCGCTCTGGGGCGTTTCTCCTACACTCCGCAGGATCTCTATGAGTTTCACAACGCGGTGGAAAAGGTGGTGATCCCCTTTGTTAAAAAGAAGGATGAGCATCGCCGCAAGGCTCTGCGGCTCAGCGAACTCCGTCCCTGGGACACTGCCGTCGATCTGGATGGCAGAAAGCTGGAACCCTTCCAGGCAACTGCTGAGTTTATCGAAAAATCCATCAAAGTGCTGGCCAAAGTCAATCCCGAATATGCCAAACAGCTCGAAATGATGGGCAACACCGGGCTTCTGGACCTCGAAAACCGCAAAGGCAAAGCGCCCGGAGGCTATAACACAGGAATTAACGAGCTCGGCAGCAGCTTTATCTTCATGAACCATGTCAAACAGCACAACGACGTGGTAACTCTGCTTCACGAAGCCGGACACGCCATGCATTCGGCTGCCACCAAAGACATTGCCATTGCGCAATATACGGACACACCCTCGGAAGTGGCAGAGCTGGCCTCGATGAGCATGGAGCTGCTTTCCATGGACTATTGGGGCGAGTATTACGACAACCCGGCAGACCTCAAGAAGGCCAAGCGTGATCAATTGGAAGGGACCCTGAGCTTTCTGCCCTGGGCGATGACGGTCGATGCTTTCCACCACTGGGTCTATCTGCACCCCGAAGCCTCTGCGGAAGAGCGTTCTGAGGCTTATGTGGAGATCCACAAACGCTTTTCTGCTTCCGTGAATTGGAGCGGGCTGGAAGACCTGCGCCAAATCGGTTGG
>JAKLEY010000141.1 GCA_022711455.1 Candidatus Cloacimonadota bacterium | reverse complement strand
CTTTAACGGGTATATCCTCATGATAGAGCGCTTTGAGGGCAGGAATGTCCACCTGATCTATCTGCAAGGGATTCATATACTTCTGGGCAAAATCGAGATACAATCCGGAATCTAAGAAAAAGTCCACCAGATCGGCATCGAGTTCATTGCCTTTCACGCAGAAAGCCATGATCTTGAGAGATTCAGACAGGGTCTTGGCTTTTTTATAGGGTCTGTCGGCCGAAGTGAGAGCTTCGAAAATATCGGCAACGGCAATGATCCTGGATTGGAGTGGCAGTTCATCCCCGGTCAGGCCTCTGGGATAGCCTCTGCCGTTGAGTTTTTCATGATGAGTGGCAGCATAGAAAGCCACATTTTGGTATTTCTTGGGGAAGCTGAGCTGGGAAAGCATATCCCAGGTTACCGAGACGTGCGCGCTCATCAGTTTGATCTCATCAGAAGTGAGAGTGCCTCTGCGGATGTGCATGTTATCCAGTTCATTGGCTGTGAGCAGGAAATACTGCTTGTCCTGATATTGGAAGCAGACTCCGGATATCTCATCGATCCGGGCAATATCGCTGTCGGGGACGAATTCATTACCTTTGTTCAAGGCTTCAACGAACTCAAACGCTGATGTGAGCCAGGCTTTGGCTTCATCCAAACCTGCGCCTTCCGGCAAGGGGAAGGTCGTTTTGATAAAATTCCGGAATTCTGCAGGCTCGCTTTGGAGGGACATCAGTTCCAAACCAAGCTCCATCCTGTCAAAGCGCTCTTTTACCAGATTTATCCGATCCATGATCGTCTCCAGTTTGGTGCTTTTATCCATGATGAATTCAGGGGTGATGATCTTGCCCACATCGTGCATCCATCCTGCCATCGAGAGTTCTTTGAGCTCATTTTCAGAAAAATTCAGCTCGGCAAAATGTCCCGTTTGAACGCTGTTCAGTTTATCCGCGATCATGTCCGTGAGCTGGGCAACGCGCATAATGTGGTCGGAAGAATACTTGGATTTCTTCTCGATTCCGGTGGCAATCGAGCGCATGAACTGCATCAATAGGTTTTCGAGGTCAAGGATCAGCTTACGGTTGGAGAGAGCGATCGCGGCTTGTGAGGCCAAAGATTTGAGCATGGTTATATGCTCTTCATTAAAGCTGGTCACCTGCTGCCTTGCATCCATGGCATTGATGATCTGGATCACGCCCAGAACGTCATCCTCATGATTCTTCAAAGGGATGGTCAGCATTGATTTGGAACGGTAATTATGGTCTTTATCTGCTTTTCTGGTGCCCGAGACGTCGTATTCGGTGGTCTCATAAACATCATCAAAGACCAGGCTTCGCTTCAAATGGTAGACGTTAGTGACGATATTTGCCAGCCGGGGCTTCTGATCTTCATCATACAGCGGAATCGAGGGCCAGCCCACTTCTCCTCTGGCGCCTCCCAAACGCAGACCCATGGTGCCGTTGAACAGGGTCTCAAAGTCCAGATACTTTTTATCTTCCGAAACCTGGTAGATCGTGGCTCCATCCGCGTTGGTGAAAGCAACTGCTTCCTCCAGGATCATATCGAAGATCTGATGCAGATCCGTGACGGATGAGAGTGATTCTCCGATCTTGGTAAGGCGTTGAATGTGCATCACCTGGCTCTCTGCAAGATCCGTGATGCTGCTCACAACCTGGTTGAGCATACGATTGACTTCCTGGTTTTCGCTGAACTTGTAATTCATCTTAAGGCACCTCGTCTGATCGTCATATCTTTCTGAATAACATATAGTTTGGGGGATATCCCATGCGAGCTTGTTCGCGCTCGAACCAGGTGACAACATGATTGTCCAGATTGGGCTCTTCCTGCATGACTTCCTCGTATATAGAAATGAAATGGGGGCTGGTCAGGAATTCTTCCACGATCCAATTTGCGTATTCCTGATGATCGGTGGAGACCTGAATAGTGGCATCGGGCACGAGTATGCCCGCCAGTGAATTCAACAGATCTTGCTGAATCAATCTGCGTCTGTGATGTTTCTTCTTGGGCCAGGGATCCGGATGCTGAATGAACGCTCCGGCAATGCTTTCAGGGGCAATGTATTGGCTGATCGAAGCATTGACCGCTCGCTCCACCAAACGGACATTTGAATTGACGGCTGGACTGAGCTTTTTGAGACAGTTGCGAATGCGTTTGCCCCTCACTTCAAAACCCAGAAAGTTCCACTCCGGATGAAACCGGGGATAGGTGGAAATGAATTCGCCTTTTCCGCTGCCGATCTCGATATAAACGGGATTTGCGTTTCCAAATATGGCTTGCAGATCCAGAATCGAGTCTCCAGTCTCTACCATAAAATAATCCGCGTCAGAGAGCATCGCTGTCCTCATCATCGATTTCGTCATTGAGGATGGCTGCCCTTTCGCGGGCCTTCAGAGCTGCAACTTCCCTGCGAACAATGACCATATCTGCAATGGAAAGCCCCAGAGCGATAAAGATGAATAGCAGGATGGAATTTACCAGTTTGTTCACCCAGAATCCCGGTTCCAGAGGCTGTTTCATCAAAGTGGTCTGCAGAAAGAAATAGAGGGTCATCCCAGCTCCTGCCAAAATGGAAAAAAGGATGGTTCGAAAGCGCAGAAAAGCAGGATTAAAAAACACTGCTTTGAGCAGGAAGAACGTGATCAGGGCAAAGCTCAGGATGGGGATGAACAGGATGTATATGGGTGAATTCTCCGGGCTGAACTGCAGGATCAGCACAGAATAGAGCAGAGGGATCAGCACAGCTGCGACAAGGGCGAGATTGAGCTTCTGAAGATAGATCAGAAATGCCAGTATTGCAGTTAGTGTGGCTGTTGCCAGATAAATCTCAAATTGACCGATCATTCCTGCTTGACTGCCGCTTGCTCCGCTGCTCGCCAAAAAGCTGAAAAGGATCGGAAGCACCAGTATCAGGAGCATTTCCGGCTTGAATATGCGCTTTTCCATTTTATTCCTCATAGATTTCTATTGACTAATATAGCTATTACAAAAATAACTGGCATAGACATCATGTCAATAATAATCATCAGGAAGTGAGATAGATGCTGAGTATTGTTCGTTCCCTCCGCCAAAAACTGGCCAAAACCAAAAGCGGTTTCATCGGCAAGATTGCAGAAGCAATCAGCCTGCGAGGCAAAGTTGACGAAGATCTGATGGAAGAAATTGAAGATATCCTGCTACGCAGTGACACCGGGGTCGAGATGAGCCAATTGATCATTGAGCGACTTCGGGAGGCCATACGGTTCGAAAAAATCACTGAAGTGGAGAGGGTGCAGACCGTCTTGCAGGATATCATGCAGGATATCTTGATTCAGGATTATCCGGAGACGGAATCACTCTTTGACGAAATGACCGTGAAGCCCTATGTTATCGCCTTTGTGGGGGTGAATGGGGTGGGGAAGACCACTTCGATCGGGAAAATAGCTTACCGGCTGACCCAAAGCGGGAAAAAGGTTCTGATCATTGCAGGAGACACCTGGCGCGCCGCTGCCATTGAACAACTGGACATTTGGGCAAACCGCGCGGGGGCTGCCATAATCAAGACTCAGACCGGAGCTGATCCTTCTGCTGTGATCTTCGATGGTCTCAGTTCCGCTCTGGCAAAGGGTTATGACGCAGTGTTGATAGACACTGCAGGACGCCAGCACACCAAGGATAATCTGATGAAAGAGCTGGCCAAGATCGAGCGCACGATCAAGAAATTGATCCCGGAAGCCCCGCATCAGGCTCTTTTGGTGCTGGATTCGACAACAGGACAGAATGCCATCTCCCAGGCCAGCCATTTCAACGAAGTGATGCCACTATCGGGTCTGATTCTCAGCAAGTTTGACGGCACTGCCAAGGGCGGGATCATCTTCAATCTGAAACACAATCTGGCTCTGCCGGTGCGTCTGATCGGTGTCGGAGAGGGCATTGAAGACCTTGAAGTGTTCAATATAAACGATTTCATAGCCGCTTTCTTTAGCGGTGAAAATAAGGAGAATACCGATGAAAATTAAAGCCCTCAAAATCGTGAATCCCATTCTGGCCCTTGTCTTTATCCTGATAATTGTATCACTGGTCTGGCTGAAGATAAACGGCAGCGAAACAGCAGCTGAAATGCACGAACTCTGCGGTCAGATCTTTGGAATCCTCGCTATCGTGCATATCTATCTGAATTGGGCCTGGATCAAGCTCAATATCTTCAAAATCAAAAACAAGAAATGAGCCCTGCGGAAGGCTTCTATGGCAGGCTGGAAGAGCTGATCTCGGATCCGGGAACGGTCTCTGCCCGGATCCTTCTTCTGCGTCAACTTCTGGAATCCATATATAAAGAGACCTCAAACACTAGCCGGATGAGCTTTGGCAGCATGTTTGCCAGGATGCAGTATGTAAACGAATCCCGGCAGCTATCTGCCGAGGATGTCGCTCAGGCCAACAAGCTGCGGATCCTGGGCAATCAAGTTGCGCATGAGGAAGTGACCGACCTCACTGAAGATGCTTTCGTCTCGGGTGTTTTAACGCTTTCCAGGCTGCTTCAGGTTTTTTATCAACAAGAAGCTCCCCACCAGATCACCGAATGGTTACAGACAAATGATGCCAAACCATTTAGTGCCTTCCGGGACAGCAAGAAGCTCAGTTTTAGCGTAGTGATAGATTCCTGGCAGATCCAGGCTGATGACAGAGGTGAGACCGGACTGGCAATTCAAGCCACAGATGAATCCGGTCAGCACTGCAAATTGCTGTTGAACAATGATTTTAAGAAAGGAAATGAGGGCAGGAACTATCATTTGTTAGGACGCAGCCTCTGGAAACATGCCACTCTGCTGTGCCTGAATCTGTCACAGTCTTCCGGCAGCGAGCATTTCTATCTCTCAAACCCGCAGACTCTTTTGGTCCTGGAACCGGATTTTCTGATCGACGCGTCCAGCTTGGCGGAGTGCTTTTCCAGCCGCAGATCCAACCCTGAGTTCTATATTCTCAACCGGCTCTTCAGCTCTGCCAGTTCGGACAAGATGCTTCTGGGGCAGACTGTAAACAATATCTTTGATGAGCTGATCTTTGAACCCGAAGCGGGCTTTAATGAACTCTTCAAACGCAGTCTGGCCAGCTCTCCCATCTCGATGATCAGCCTTGGTAAGGCTGCCGCGCTGGATATTTACAACCTGGCAGAGCAAAATCACTTCCCTCAGCTCAAACAATTTGTGCAAAAATTGGGCTCAGCCCGGATCATGCTGGAGCCCTCATTCATCTGTCCGCAGTATGGTCTGCAGGGGAGATTGGATCTGCTTTATCACCAGAACGAAAAGTACAGCATCATGGAGCTCAAGAGCGGCTCCGCGCCCGAATTTAAGACCTGGAGAGCGCATCAGATGCAGGTGGTGGCCTATAACCTGATCATCCGCAGTTGCTTCGGCAGTTCGAACACGGGGATCAGTTCCATCCTCTACTCCGGCACCCGGAATAATCCCGAACGCTATGTGGAAAGCTATTTTATCAATGAGCAGGATCTGCTGCTCTGCCGCAACCGGATTGTGGGGATCATGCATCTGCTGGCTGAACAACCCAAGGTTTTCTTTGATTGGCTGGCTCAGTACTCGGAGGAAGGTGAAAACCCGATCCAACGCAAGCTGATGGACGATTTCCGGTCTTTTATATCCCAGCTGGAAGCCTATGAATACGAGTGGTTTCTGGAGCAGGTGAAACGCGTGATCAGGGAGATCTGGTTTGTGAAGACAGGTTCCACCGGAACTGACAGAGACAGCGTTTACGGAT
>JAKLEY010000140.1 GCA_022711455.1 Candidatus Cloacimonadota bacterium | reverse complement strand
CGGGAAGGCAGTTTATGAATACTACGTTCAACATCTGATGGAGTCTTGAATCACACATGGTGTCTCCTTAGAAACTATGTTACTCATCAATTTCTACTCAAACTCACTCAGGTCAAACTTGAGAGTGTTGCTGTTTTCTTTGATGGTGCGCTGGGTGGCTTCATCGAAACCTTCCAGATTATCGGCTTTTATTTCGATTTGGATAGATGCGGATACAGTAGGTTTCTTGATCAGATGCATCACGATCTCATCTATGATAGTGGCAAAGTCTGCTTTTGCCCTGGTTGCATCAAGTTCTCTACGTCCATAATAGTGTATTCTTGTTGCAGGTTTTGGTGGCGGTGTTGTAGTGCCTCCAGTGCCGGGTCCACCCTGACCACCAGGAGTACCCTGGTCTCCTGTACCTGTTCCGGGTGTTGAGTCAGTTCCTGCTCCGCCAGTTGGTGCACCTGCTGTTTTTTGCTTATACTCTGCGGCAATCCCAGGATCGATCAAGAGTAGTGAGCTATCATAGATAGGAGCGGTTGAGTTACCAAATGTGAATCCGACATACTGATCGTTTTCATATCCATAGGCAAAGCCAAAGAACTCCTGGCTAGGTGCGCCAGCGCTTATAGCAGCCTGGAATACACTATTGCTGCTCAAACGGGGCATATACAGGTAGCAGCACATGCTATGCCAGACATCCTGGGCTTTCATATGGTGTGTATCATCCTTCCAGAACCATTTCTTCAGCAAGTTGCTGAGATGGATGGGAGCCCACCCAGTAATCAGGTGTTCGTTTTCCTTGAGGACCTTCTCGACCTCAGCAGTTAAATTCTGAGCTGCAGCATTGATGGAAAGTGCCTCAAATCTATCTCCGGGTGCGTTACCCTGATCAGGGATCAGAAGCCACCGATAGGTATCACGGATCAGATGCTTAACTGCCTTTTCAGCATCTTCTTTTCCCGCTTTTGCCTGCCTGGTCTGGTACACATCGAGGTTGAGCTTCAGCATCTGGATATCCTTAAGAATCGAATCCCAAGCCAATAGGGTCAGGATCTGGTCTTTAAGTTTTCCCTGTGATTCACCATCGGCAGCCAGGAATATCAAGCGATTCTGTTTAAGCCTCGGTTGTTCACCGCGATGTGTCAGAATGTATTTGGCACCTTCGAAGTCGGCAACTCCCTCTGCTGCGAAGCTTCCCCCTGAGCGCAAGTAATACACGTCAGGCGGCAGTAGCACTAACCGGAGGCTATAGTCATCAGGGATGTCTTCACTTCTCGTAAATATATGTACTGCCTCGAAAACGCCGTTGTTGATTACTTTTTGCAGTTGATCCTTAATTATCGGGATCACATCATCCTTGTCATTAAAACGACGTTTACGGTCTTCCATTTCCCGTCTGAGGTTAGGGCGAGTATCGAACCAGAACTGCTTCTTATCCGCATTGCTTAAGTAGTGCAGCCTGTCAACCAGCCTGTTAGTGGCATCATTGAACAATCCGATCACTTGGCCTGGCACCATACAACCCAATAAAATACGCTTATACTCGATACCTCTGGATGTTTTAGCCGCATTCAATGATACCGCATGGGGAGCGCTACCCAGGAAGATAGTACGGGTTAGTTTTCTGCAAGCCTGAACCTGGCCAAACCTGGCTTCAGCATTCTCGATTAAGTTAGGTTCGGACCTCGAGCCGTCCACATCCCTCTCCAACACAGGATCCCAACCCTGAGGCAGATAGTAGACCACTTCATTGCGTACATCCGCATCATAGAGGGGCAGGTTGCCCGGCATAATCAATGGGTCTTTGTTGTTGTCTGCCCATAGTTTATGGATCACCTTGGCCATAAGTTTCAATACGCCTCTGGTTCTTTGGAAACTTTCCAAGCTTGACCAATCATCATATAGCCGATCAAAGACCTCGGGATGGATGGGATAGGCTTGTAGCATTCTTTGATAATACCGGGTTTCCTGGGTCTCGTCGGGAAAGCTGTCTTTTTGTTCGATGTAGAAATCTGTGAATTCGCGGCAGGTGTCTTCCATAGCCTTTCTATCCGAAATGTCCTTGAAGAGTCTGCGCTTTACTATTTCAAAGGCTTCTTCAGTTGCCACTGGTGTCCAAATAGCCTGCAATCTGCCAAAGTAACTTTTCAGGGCTGCCAGGGCATTGATCCCCAGTTGACTGCCAGCTTCTTTATCCGATTCCGGCAGGGAAGCGAGCATGATGGCGTTTGGCACCACTTTCACAGACTCCATCAAAGCTTGAATAAAGGACAGGTTTGAATCATAAGTCCCGCCTGGCAGGCTTTTACCAGGTTCAAATTGCCTTACATAAGCCACCAGCTCATCGACAAGAATCACGCAGGGCGCATACTTGGTAATCAAGGGTATCAGGATTTCCTTGCCGGGAGATGTACCATTAAGATCTGATTGTTTAACCATCTCATAAGCTTCTGCTCCACCGAGCTGACAGGCGAGCTCACCCCATAAAGTGTTTACGCTAATGCTGCCGCGTTTTTTTGCAACACCGGGTGCAAGTTGATTGCCATCTATCACCACAATTCTGGCCTTCGGCAGCTCAGATACTCCTGCGGCATCAACAATCGGAGGGATTCCCTGCAGTTCGGACGCTCCGACCTCACCTTTGGCGAGATGATACACGGCCATCATTGTATGGGTTTTACCGCCTCCAAAGGCGGTCTGCAATTGGATCACCGGCTCACCGCCTTTACCGCTCAACCTCTGAATCACAGAGGTCAGCAGCAGCCTCATTCCTTCGGTGATGTAGGTTCTCTGATAGAATAACGCTGGGTTTTGATACTCATCGCTGGCTTTACCCAATTGAACCTGAGATAGGTCTGCGGCAAATTCAGATTGTTTAAAAGTACCCTTCAGTACGTCCTGATGCGGAATTGCGATGTCTCTCCATGCTTGTGACATTATCCCTCCAGCTTGTGGTTATTGTTATCTATAACCCAGTATGGAGCCATTTTTGAAAAACTGGTTTTCATCATTATCATGTATCTCCCGTTTAAAACTCTGCTTCAATTTGCATGTCCTGGTCATCAGCCCGGGCTTGTTTTTCGATAGAAAGCCAAGCCGTGACCAGGTCGTTGTAGGGACGGGCATCCTCAGCCCATCCCTTACGTTCGCATGTGGTATAGAGCAGGAAGGCAAGCTGACGTGCTGTTTCAGATATATGGGGGATGGCCTTCACGATCTCTGCAGCAGCGGATTCTCCTCTGGTTTGAAGTAAGCGGATGAGATGGTGCAGGACCTCCCAAACAGGCATTCTACTGTCCTTGGTGGGATCCCAGACATCAGGATACTCACTTGGCCTTAGCAGTTGAACTCGTCCACCAGATGCAGCGAGGACACCGCTATCTCTTACCCCTTCAACTGACAACCCCTTTGCCTTGGCAAGAACTTCAGCTTCGCCATATGCTCCTTCCCGCCAGCCATACTCACTGAACCACTGCAGGCAGAAACGTGATTCACTATCCCAATCACCTTCCAATTCCTTGAAATAGTCGTCTATGGCTTTATTTATCAGGATAAGCGCAGTATGGACTGACATTGGACTACCGTCTGACTCCAGTATTGCCTTGTATTTGGAAAAGACCGCCATGCCGGGTCCGATGGCAGCTTGGGCTAAATCAACTGGAGCTATTGGGCTAGAAGTTTCGCTGCCATTAATCATAGTATTCAATGCTTCAGGGATAGCTTGATTTAGCTCTCGTAAAAAGTCTTTACGGCTTACGGATTCCGCATCAGCATTACGATTTCTACACACCAGAATTATTGAGGAAGCAAGCATATTACTGCTAACTGCGCTAACCTTATTAGCAAGTTCAGTTCTCATTGGCCATGTTCCCATTATTGCTAAGTCTGAATTAATCACAGCTGCCAAGAATGTAACCCAACCGGTTGACGCGTTTCCGGCCTCAGTAGAATCAGATTGTTTATATGCATAGTAAATGGTCATAGGATATGCATTGTTACTAACGCTAGAAAGCAGTCTCATCGTCTGCTGCATTCCGTCCAGGAAGTACTTCTCAGCTGATTTCAAGTCACTATGTCGATATCTGAGAGATATTAGTTCTTGTTCCTTGGGTACTAATACGGTTTCGAACAATGATGGATAATCATTTGCAATTATATATCTTAACCAAATATAGAAAAAATCCGATAACTCTGCATAACTGATATTGTCATAATAAGGAGGATCTGTAGATATCACTTTATTTTTTGAAATGTTCTGAGAGTAGGCATTGGCAAGTTCTACATGCCCGTTGTTATAGCAAGAGCAATTTAGTAAAGCCTTTACTACCCAGTCCAACATTGATAACCAGTTACCAGTCGAATCACTAAATGGATTAACTTCTGCATAATCCCATACCATAGGAATTGCCTGTCTTCCAAATGTATTTCTGATTAATGCTTTGCTGTTATGCCAGCTACAAATTGAAGACCAGTAATCGGCACATTTGTCCAGAGTAAACGCTAAGAATAACCTAATTACTGAATCATAACTACTTTGTTTCTGAACTTGTGGGTTATCGAGAAATATATCTCTTATTAATTCTGAATTTGTTGTTAGAGCAACCAATTGTCTATTGCTAAACAACTCATGCCAGAACTTAATTCCATAACCTCTACCGCTTAATAAATCCCGACTTTTTTGCTCCATTTCCAGTCTGGGTACCCATCCAGGAAATGCTTCTTTTGCTAATATCTCCTGATCTGGGTCGGGAGTAATGTAAAGTCTGGATTTATCACCTTGTAAAATTATCGCAATTAGACTAGCACCTGCTTCTTTATTTCTAAACTTCTGATATATATACTCCTTGGTAATCGGAGTGTTAGATGCCCAGCATTGAAAGCTTGCTCCCCGATTCAGTTTTGTGCCGTTTTTTGCCCGTTTGTAAAAGCCACATTTCCCTGTCTTTACCTTGTACAAAACTCTCACCCCATCAAAATAAGGTTCAACGTAGGCCTCTTGTTCTGGTTTACTGGACAAGATAAAAGTTGTTGCAAGGGGAACATCAACGTGAGAAAATTGCGGATTGGGGCTCTTCACGGTCCTTGCCCAAATGTAGGCAATCACAGTAAGCTTCTTTCCCTTGTATGAAGCCAGATCAGGACGTTCTGCAACCATTTCTTTTGTGATCTCAATGGGAGGATAGAGGTGCCCGATGCGCTTGTAGGCTTCTTCGCGCACCCAATGTCCCCAGCGACGCACGTCTTCTGCCAGGCCGGTCAAGCCTGGCCAAGTGTAGTTATTTGTTGTTGTCTGATCGTCACTATTGGGAATGGGTCCAATGGGGCGGTGTCCCACAAACTTGGGCGGAATCTCGATCATGGCCTTGTTGATAAGCACTGCCACAGGGTTCAGGTCACTAGCCCAGGCTTCCAGACCCAAACGTTGGGCTTCAAGAGGGATGGAGCCGCCACCGGCAAAGGGATCATGGAAGGCGGGCAGTTTGTCTGGATTGAATATCTCGGATGCCTGGGGATGGTCTTTATTGAGTTCGCAGGTTACTTTCCAGCTTTTACGGATCTCAGCCCGGGCTTTCTCCAGCACTATCTCGTTGTTGGTATTTTCCCACTTCACCAGTTCCCGGATGATCTCAAAGAGCTCTTCCCGTTTGCGGTTGGCATCCGCTTTGCGTTTGTAGCCGATCTGCAGTTCTTCATCCCAGCCGGGGTCATTTACCAGTTGGGCAAAGAGCACCGCCCTCGCGGCAGCCAGAGGTCGCCTGGCCCAGTACAAATGCAGGGTGGAAGGATGACCATGG